>JAWXBP010000131.1 GCA_034440135.1 Planctomycetia bacterium | reverse complement strand
GTTTCATCGCGCATGAGATTGCCCGGTTCGGCCGAGTGCTCGCCTGAATCGGCCAGCACGTGGACCAGCTCATGCGCAATGATGATGTCGAGATCGCGCGCACCCTGGACGATCCAGGCTGAATCGGCCATTTCGGGGCGTGTGAGGCTGTTGGAGCGTCCGATCGCCTCGGCGTCGAAACGCGGAAACTGGTTCGAGTTGGCGACGAAGTACACCGTGGGTCTGTTCAGTCGGAGTTCAGCGGCAAGCTTGCGCGACACCGGCGTGTAGAGCGTGCGATAGCGCGGCGGGCCTTCGAATTCGACGAGCTCGATCTTCTCGGTACGGATTGCGCATTGGTCGAGCAGGACCACCGCGCGCCTTGCCGCTTCGAGCACCCGGTCCGCATTCCAGCCGGTCCCACGCATCACGCCGAGGCTGAGGCGCATGTAGTGAGCGCCCGGCACTGCGCCTTCGGGCGACGGATTGTCGAGCACTGTCCTGCGCACCACCGTGACCGCCTCGGCCGTCAGCGCGTCAAGCGCAAACGCCAGCGCTCCTGCGGCGGCGAAGACCCGTAGCAATCGACTAATCAGCAACACCGAGCGGCTCGAGTTTCCGACTGGTCCGGACCATGTTCGCACCCGAACTTTTGGATTGCTGCCAATATTTCATCTGGCACCAGGAGGGACGCCGCTCTCCGGGCGAAATGCTGCCATCGGCCTCCCGCCTCCTCAGCGCATTCGGGTGGCCGTCTGTTTTCGAAATGCATAAGCCCGGCTATCTCAATGTCCGTAGCTGCTGGTCTACATCGTCCCAGGGGAGCCGGCGTCCCGCGTCGCGCATCTTTGCGTAGGCGGCCCCGGCCTGCCTGACGGTTATCGTGCGCGCTCTGATCATCTGCTCAATGAGCCAGAGGGTGCCATGGACGTCAATACCCTCTGTTCGACCCGCGGTCCGAAGCCTTCCATCACCGGTCAATAGCGGACACTCTTCTTGCCGCGCGAGGGCGAGCGCGAGCAGGTCATTGATACTGGCACCGAGGCCTCTGTACTTTTCGACCAGCCGGCCCGCGTACACGACTGTACCTTCACTCAGCTCCAAGCGCTTGAGGCCGAGACGAAGCAATTCCGGATGGTCGGCACGGAGTTCTTCCTCGTACAGGACATCGGGAACAGCGAACGTAGCATCGAAGCGGAACATCAGGCGGAGCAGCCCGCCTGTGTCCATATCTATGATGATGTTCGCATCGCTAATGAGCAGCCGCACGGCCACTTTGCATGCTCCGCTTCTTCTGAAATTCCATGAGCGGCATGCGCAATAGTTCGGCGGCTTTACTCTCGCTGATCAGATCCTGTCCAAGTGCCCGATATACGAGCTGATCGAAAAGCTGAGGACGCTCGGGAGCGTACTGCTCGCCAGGCTCGGTCTTGTTCCAGCCGCGCGAACTGAAGAATTTGCGCATCTCGACGTAATGCACATCAGGCAGGATTCCCAAATCCTTGGCGCGATGCATCCAGCCCTGCATGCTCAGGCCGTATGTCTTCTTGAGTACTTCCAGCTCGCGAGGCTCCAGCCAGACGCGCTTTTCGCCAAGCTCTTTGCGAACTTCGTCCGCGGGCGCGAGAAAGGCGCCGGCGAACCGATTGGCGGCGGCTTCCTCGTCGACATCTGGTGAAAGGCGTCCTTGCAGTACCAGGTGACCGAGCTCGTGCGCAAGCGTGAAACGCTGGCGGTCGCCGGGCCATCCCCGGCCCACGACGACAACCGGTATTCCATCCACGGTCGCGGCCATGCCGTCGAACCGGTCATTGATGGCCTGCGATTGAAAAACCTTGATGCCTCGCTCTTCGAGCATGTCTGTGAGCACCGGAATGGGATCGACGCCCAGGTTCCACGATGTCCGAAGGTCACGCGCAACGGCTTCGACGTCATCGAGAGTGGCAATCCGGGCGGGCAGATGCCCGGGCAGCTTGAATGCCTGAACCGGTCCATTCGGCAGTAACTGTTCGAGCTCGATAAACCGCTCGAGCTGCTCCTTCACGTCGCCCTCGATCTGATCGAGCGCCTTCTTTGGAAGACGCGAGTGCTTCCGGTGCTTCATTTCCTGCAGCTCGATTTTCACCGGCCGAAAAAAATACTCCGTGCGCACTCCCAGAGCTTTTGAAAGATCGAGCAAGACGCGCGAGGAGGGAGTGGATTTCCCCCCCTCGTACTTGGAGATCGCCATCGCGGTGATTCCGGCTCGGTCCGCGAGCGCGCGCAACGACAACCCTGCCGCCTTACGTGCCTGCTTGATGCGTTCACCGATCATTGGCTGCCTTTAGTTTACAAAATTGACTTAAATATATGAATTGTGTAAACTATGATCCATAAAGTCTCTTTCGTCAACAATTATCTCGCTAACTCAATGGGTTAGGACAATCATCATGATTAAAACTTTTCCTCCCCAAGGCGTGGAGCACTGAGATGCGCCCCGCCGCTCACACCGTGGTTTCCGGGATTTCGGCGTTCGCCATAGTCGCACTTATCAAGCAACAGAATCCCGCTGCGCGTCTCCCCCATCCAGCTTTCGCGGCACTGGTAGCGGCCCTCGCCTCAGGACTGCCCGACGTACTGGAGCCGACAACCAGTCCGCACCATCGCCAGTTTTGCCATAGCGCGGCGTTCGCTGCGCTCGTCACTTCGGGGATGAAGAAAATCTACGACTGGGTAGTACCAGTCACGCCAGGCGAGGCGCTCATGCGCGACGTGCTGCTCGGCGTCGGGTTCGGCTACATGGCGCACTTGTGCGCCGATGCAACCACGGCAATGGGCCTGCCCCTTGTCGGCAACATCTGCTGAGGACGCAATCGTGCTTCCAACACTGGAACTGGCGGCAAAACGCAAGGCGCAGCTGTATGGCTATCTCGAGGCCGTCGGCCAGCGCCTCGATCTCACCGAAACGCAATATGAGCGCGCGCGAACGAGCTACGAAGCCGTTGGCACGTGGCTGATGGAGTCCGAGTCACCGTATCTGCAGGATGGGAGCATCTCGCCCCACGGCTCGGTCCGCATTCAGACGGCAAACCGGCCGTTCGCTAGGTCCGAATTCGACGTCGATCTCCTCGACGTGCTCCCCGGGATCTCCGAAAGTTCGAGCCCGACGGCCGTCAAGGCGCTCGTGGGCGACCGACTCAAGGAGAACGATCGTTACCGAAAAATCCTCGTTGAAAAAAACCGCTGCTGGCAGTTGCAGTATGAAGGCGAGTTTCACCTGGACGTGACGCCCGCTATCGTCAATCCGCGTTGTGAAAACGGGGGCCTCCTGGTCCCGGACAAGACGCTGAGCGTCTGGAAGCCGACTCACCCGATTGCGTTCGCCGACAAATTCGAGGCCCGGGCGCGTCTGCAGCCTCGCTACCGTAGCGTGAAGTTCGCGGAGGCGCGCGCCGACATGGAGGGCCTGCCTGAGCGCCAGCAATTCAAGGGGCCGTTGAAGCGTGGCGTGCAGCTCTGCAAGCGCCATCGCGACATCCGGTTCGCGTACAAGGACTCTTCGTTTGCGCCGATCTCGATCATCATCACCACGCTGCTTGGCTGGTCATACGAAGAGTGCGTGCGGTCGCGCGAGTACGACCACGACCTGGACTTGCTGATGGAGGCCGTCCGCGGGATGCCGAACTTCATCCAGGTCATGTACGTGGCCGGTCAGAAAGTTTATGTGATTCCGAACGAAACGACTGCGGGCGAGAACTTCGCCGAAAAGTGGAACGAAGACTCCCGCCGCGCCGTTGCCTTCTACGACTGGCACGAGAACCTGGTCGAAACGTTTGAAGACTTTGTACGCGCGGAAGGCGAAGACGAGGTGAGCGTGCGTCTGTCAGAGGCTTTCGGCGGCTCGGTGGTCGAGCCCGTGTTCGCTGAGGTGAATCGTGCCGTCAATGCGGCGCGCGCTGCGCGCACACTCGGGATTCTCGGCGCGGCCGGCCTGTCAACCTCGGTGCGCGCAGCGCCCGTGCGCGGCAACACCTTCTATGGCCGGTGACAATGCGGCCCGCATACCGTCCGGCCGGGCTCAGTGCCGCGCAGCAGTACCTCATCCTGCGCACCGCCAATTCGTTCGGCGGTCACGGCCGGCTGTCGCGCGGGTCGCTCGTCTGGTTCTATTCCGCGCGACCCAGTGCGATCAGCCGACTGTACGAGATGGAGCTGAATTTCCAGCAGGGCGAGTTTCCTCAGGTGATTGTCAGGGCGCCGGACCTCAACGTTTTGGCCGGCGGCAAGGACCTGCCCCACGTCTACGCGCAGGAACCGCCGCGGCTCTGCCTGTTCCTTCCTTGGACGGGAGAATGGAATTCGCAACGGACGCTGGTGGAGACGATGCTCCCCTGGTCGGTTCTGTGGCTTTACTATTTCGAAACTTGGCTCAGGAGCGGTGAGTGGACGGGCGGGGGAATGCATCCACCGACATCGCCAGAAAAAGAAGAATCCTGGCAATCGATGGCGGCGGTATAAAGGGCGCGTTCCCCGCTGCATTTTTGGCCGCGATCGAAGAAGCCACCGGAAAGCGAATCGCCGATCACTTTGATCTGATAGCGGGCACCTCGACCGGCGGGATCATCGCTCTGGGCTTGGGACTTGGCCTAAGCGCCAAGGACATTCTCCGGTTCTATCAGGAGAACGGGCGGCAGGTGTTCGGCCAGGAAGCGGACGGCATCGGATTATGGGGTCGCGTCAGTTCGTTTTGGCGCAAGCAGGAGCGTCGGGTTCGTCAGCTTGTTGGACCCGCATACGATCCGCTCGCGCTAAAAACCGCCTTGGAAGGCGCATTCGGAGCTAAGCGATTGGCGGACAGCACGGTACGCCTCGTTATTCCCGCATACAGCATCAACACTCGAAGCGTTTATGTGTTCAAGACAGCGCATCACAAACGTTTTGAGTTCGACCACAAGCAAACCGCGGTAGACGTAGCGCTCGCTACGGCCGCCGCACCGACGTACTTTCCGGCGCACGCCCTCGCGGATGACACTCAACTTGTAGACGGTGGCGTCTGGGCGAATAACCCGGCGGGGATGGCTGCAGTCGAGGCAGTCGGCGTGCTTTGCTGGCCCGGCAACAGCCTTCATATCCTGAGTCTGGGCTGTACCGAACCCCTGTATACGTGCCCGCCGCGTGGCGGGCGGCTCGATTTCGCTCTCTCGCTTAATACTTTCTTTCAGCAAGGGCAGTCCGTGGCCTCGCTCGGAACCGCCAAGCTGCTCTGCGGGCATAGCGAGGACGCGCCGAGACTTTTCCGGCACAGCCTCGATGTGGAGGAGCAGCGGATAAAGCTGGATAGCGCCGAGGCGATCAGCCAGCTTGTTGCCATGGGATCGACAGTTGCACGAACAGCGTTACCTGCACTGCGAGAGGTTTTCCTGGGTGAACCTGCGGAGCGCTTTATTCCGCTTCACGCGCTAAAGACCTAAGTATTCCAGACGAATTGCTGCCATCCGAGTTCATGCTTCATTCAACTGTTCGTCGAAGAAATCACCACGGCTCCTGCGGAACCGCGAGCCGCCCTATTGCCCATCGGTTAGTGCAAGCTCAACGGTTACACTAACGCCGAAAAGCTTGGCGCGGCATTCCCGGCCGTTCCTGCCTGAAGGGGAACTTCATGGACGACACTAGACGCGAGGCGCTGGCCGGACTGTTGCTCGGCCTCGTGCCGCCCAACGGTTCGGCCATCGGCAACCAGAGCCTGCGCGAACGCTTCTTGGAGGCCGCCAAGGCGGCCGGCTACAAGAACACTGGCAGCGCGCTTGACGTGGCGTTCGAATCCTTGCGCGAAGAACTGCTCCAGAAGGGCGTGCTGGCAAAAGGCAAGGGACGGGGCGGCTCGGTCCTCCGGGCGCAGGCCGAGGACGCCGCTTCGTTCGAACTCGGTGCGTTGACGTCCCCGTCGCCGGAAGAGCCGGTCTCTCCCGCGAAAGCCAAAGCGGCCGCCGTTCGCAAATCCGGTGAGGGCGAGCCCCAGGTGCTCAGCTATCGCCATTCGGAGCGGCGCAAGAACAATCCGCAGGTCGGACTGGTCAACGAAGCCACCGATCCGCCGCAGCCGAAGACCACCTGGCGCTACGACCCGCACCTCGATCCGGTGCTGGCTTTCGACTCCGCGCGCTCGCAGGTGGAGAGGCTGGTGGACGATGCGCTCGCAAGCGGGGACGCCGAGGTCATGCGCGCGGCGCTTGCTGAGCTCAAGCGCGCGGGCAGCCCGTACCTCCAGTGGACCGGCAAGGCCGAGCGAACGAGCTTCGATGTCGACACCGTGTCGCTGCATGTGCACGAGCGCATCGATCCGATGAGCATCCTTTCGGTCGTCAGCAAGCGCATCAAGGAGGGCAAGGGCGGGAAGACCAGCGGTGTTCAACCGAGTCTGTTCGATGCGCCTTTCGAGAATCTACCGTTGCGAGATGCGGTCGACTTCTACAAGCACGACCGCGGGTGGTCGAACCGGATGATCGCGGGTGATTCGCTGTTGGTGATGAATTCGTTGCTGCAGAAGGAGGGGATGGCGGGGCAGGTGCAGATGATTTATTTCGATCCGCCTTATGGGATCAAGTATGGGTCGAATTTTCAGCCGTTCACCGGCAAACGCGACGTGAAGGACGGGCGCGACGAAGACTTAACTCAAGAACCCGAAATGATTAAGGCTTTTCGCGATACTTGGGAATTGGGCATTCACTCCTATCTAACTTATCTGCGCGATCGGCTGCTGTTAGCGAAAGAGCTGTTGCACGAGAGTGGGAGCGTGTTTGTACAAATTTCTGATGAGAACTTGCACCACGTGCGGGAAATACTGGACGACGTGTTCGGAGCGGATAACTTCTGCTCACTAATTACGGTTAAGAAAACAGGCGGCCAGACGAGTGAGCTATTACCTCGGGTTGCCGACTATTTAGTGTGGTATGCCAAGTTGGCGAAGCAAGTGAAGTATCGGCAAATGTTTCAGACGAAGGAAGTGGGTATCGGTGAGGGTTCGGGTGCGCGATACGATCAAGTTGAAGAAGGCGACGGTTCGCGAAGGGCAATGACCAAGCCCGAAAGAGAAAATACCAAGTCGGTCCCCGCAGGCGCGAGACCATACCAGCTTACAAGCCTTATTTCCGCTGGCTTTCGTGAGCTTACGACGGTCGACTTTTCTTTTAGAACGCGGAAATTTTTCCCCGGAGATAACTCTAACTGGAAGACTCATCTTTCTGGTATGGAGCGTCTTGCTCGAGTGCACCGGATTTCGGAACGTTCATCGACCTTGGCGTATGTACGATATATCGACGATTTTCCAGCCTACCCAATTACAGCTGTTTGGGATGATGTCGCCGGTGCTTCGGACAAGATCTATGTAGTTCAATCAAGTCAGAGCATAGTCGAGCGCTGCCTTCTCATGACCACAGATCCGGGCGATCTGGTTCTTGATCCCACGTGCGGATCAGGTACCTCAGCATTTGTCGCCGAAAAATGGGGCCGCCGCTGGATCACCTGCGATACATCGCGCGTTGCGATAACGCTCGCCAAGCAACGATTGATGACCGCGAGCTTCGACTACTACGAACTGCGCTATCCGCATGAGGGACTAAAGGGCGGCTTCATCTACAAGACCGTCCCGCACGTGATGCTCAAGTCAATCGCCAACAACCCCGAAATCGACGAAAACTACGCCCGCTTGCACCCGGCCATCGAAAGCGCATTGAAGGATTTGAATGCGGCACTCAAGAAGCATCCACCCGCCGAAGCACTGCAAGTGACGGAGGGCAACCGCAAGGGCGAGAAGCTGAATTTATCCAAAGGTGCAGCCCTTCAGGAATGGGAGGTGCCGTTCGATTTTCCAGAGGATTGGGCAGCCTCCATGCGCAAGCCCTTCGACACCTTCCACGTAGCCCGCATGAGAATGCAAAAGGAAATGGACGCCTCCATCGCCTCGCACGCCGACTCCGAGATCCTCTACGACCAACCCGAAAAATCCCGCACCAAAATGCGCATCACCGGCCCGTTCACGGTCGAAGCGGTCCCATTCCCCACCGTGCTCTCTCTCGACGAAGCCGAACAACCCAAGGATGCCGATGTCTCCATCGCGCGTTCGGGCGAATCGGCACGTCAGCACTCCTGGCGCGACGAGCTGCTGAAAACCGGCATCCGCGGCAAAGGCGGGCAGATGCTCAGATTCGCCAGCCTTGAAACGCTCCCAGGCACGGTCTGCCTGCACGCACTCGGCGTGCTCGACACGGGCGAGCGCGTGGTGGTGAGCTTTGGCCCGGAGCACGGTGCGCTGGAGCAGCGGCAGGTGGAGCATGCGCTGCGCGAGGCCGGTGAGTTGTTCCCGCTGCCGAAAATGGCGGTGTTCTGCGCCTTCGAGTTCGACCCCGAGGCGGCCAAGGATATCGACGCCTTCAAGGGAATCACCGCCCTCAAGGCCAAGATGAACACCGACCTCCTGACCGAAGACCTCAAGAAGGCCCGCTCCAGCAACCAGAGCTTCTGGCTGATGGGCCAGCCGGACGTGGAACTGCGCAAGCGTAAGGACGGGCTCTACGAGATCGAGGTCAACGGCTTCGACTACTTCGACACGGCAAAGGGCGAGCTGGTGTCGGGCGGCAAAGCCAAGATCGCCATGTGGCTGCTGGACATCGACTATGACGACCGGTCGCTCTTTCCCCGCCAGGTGTTTTTTCCGATGGCAGGCAAGGACGAAGGCTGGCACAAGCTGAAGAAGGACATTCGCGCCGAACTCGACGAGGATCTGCTGGAGAAATTCAAGGGCACGGTGTCGCTGCCTTTCGAAGCCGGCGAGAACAAGAGAGTCGCGGTCAAGATCGTCGACGACCGGGGGATCGAGTCGGTGAAGGTCATACCCCTGCCTTGAAATTGCGATGAGTCAGCAGCTTCAGCTTTTCGATGACCTTCGGTACTACGAGGGTACTGACGTCGAATACAAGGGCGGTCGTGGCGG
>JAWXBP010000130.1 GCA_034440135.1 Planctomycetia bacterium | reverse complement strand
TCTTCCAGCTGCGCGACGTTCGCTCGGGCAGGGCCGTCGCCGGAGCGCAACTTCGCCGGCGTCGCTAAAAATGCGACAGATAACGCTTGCACGAATGCCGTGCAATTCGCAAATCGGTCATCCGGAGCGGCAGCCAACGCCCGGCGCAACACGCGCGCGATCGGCGCCGGTACTTGGTTCCACGAGAAGGCGTCCAAGGTGCTCGCGGATGCGCGTGCTTCGTCCTGATCGTGACATCGCGCCGGGAGCATCCCGGTCACCAATCCGTGCGCCATTGCGGCCAGCGCGTATTGATCCGCCGCCCGACCGGGCAATTCGCCGGACCACATCTCCGGCGCCCAATAAGGCCAACGGTACGATTCGAGCGATAAACTGCGGTGCGAGTCCTGCGATAGAATCCGCGCGCGCAGGCCGAAATCCAGCAGTCCCACGCGGTCGTCCGAATGCGAGACGATGACCTGCCGTGGGCACAGCGACAGATGTAGCAGCCCAGCGTCGTGGCCGCGGTCCAAACAGTCCGCGAGTCGTTCCAGGATTGAGGTCAATCGCCGCACGGTCCGTAGAGATTCATCCTTGAATGCACCGGGAAGTAACTGACCGGAGATGATCGGAAAGCTGAGAAAGTAGCCGGTCCCCGGCGAAGGCCCAAACCCTAGCGGCGAAAGCGCGTGCGGATGACGCCACGCGCTCAATCGCCGAAACATGTCCGACAACTCCGCCAACTCGTCAGGAGTTCGTCGTTCCTGGGTGATGACGAACTGCGTACACGCGCTGGTCGCGCCTTTCGCCGTTCCTGCCAGTCGCAGGCTCTCGCCGCGGTCGCGGTAGATGAAACGGCCTAGTCTCAGCGACTCCAGATTCGATTGTTCGTGACGCATACGTGCCCCGTTCGTCTACTAAGTGTGAAGTGGCCATACAACGCAATCTCTCTACGGCGTCACGCCAGGACCAGTGGCGGTTCACTGTTTGATAAATGATTGGAATACAACTGTCCCCTCGGGCGACAGCAGCTCGGCATCATGCGACGCAAACGCTACGACCTTGGTGCCACCGAGTTCGATTTCAGGGCCGGCGGTGCGCAGCACCGACATGACACCGACGATTTCCCTGCCGCCATCGAGCAGAATTGGTCCGCCTACCGCACCTTGGTTCCATTCAAAATCTTGAGCGGAGTAAAAACCACGATCGGAAACCGCGCCCATGTCTGCACCAAATGTCAAGCCGATCACGCCTCCGGCGAGCAGTGTGCCGAGTGAACCGAAGCCGACATCATCGTCGTCATCGCCATTAAAATCACTGGCGAGCTTCATGCCGGCAATCGCACCCTGTAACTTTCCGCCCTGGACGCCGGTGTTCGAATCGTCGAGCATTCCATTGCGAACGGTTAGTTCGCCGTGCCAGGTTACGGACGAGCCAATCACCGGCATGTCGTATCCAACGGCGGCCACACGGAACGCGTCCGTCGACGGGAGATACGGGGCAGCGAACTCTGGGAATGCCCGCACTCGCAACGCGTCTGGAATTTCGTCTTTAAGCAGCGCAATCACGACATCCGAACCAGTCACGGTGGCAACGTCGACGATGGTGGCTTCGAATCCACAATGTTCCAGCCAGAACGTAAGCTCGCCGTTGGGATCAATGCCCGCGGTATTGACGAGTCCCGCTGCCGACGTCAGCACGTGCCTTGGGCCGACCATGGCGCCGGAGGACCAGCCTCGATGTTTAGCGTTCGCGTTGCAAATCCGGCCGACAAAATAATACGGCGAGGAGCCAGGATTCACCTGAGTTGTCGAGCCGCCGCCCATTCCATTAGCGCCGGAAACACCGCCCATTGCGGCGGCGTTCGGAGCGTGCGCTGGATTGGTACCCGCGCTTCCCGCCATCCTGCCGCGAGTGGATGGCGAACCCGCGACGGCGGGCTGACTCGCGCGCACCGCGTTTCGCAATCGCTGCGCCAATGCAGAGGTCGGCAAGGCGAGTAGCATCAAGACCGCGCCGGCGCCAAGTAAGTAACAGGTGTTGATTCGCCGTTGGTTCATCTGCGTGTCTCCGTTGGAATTGTCAGGGACGTCAAGGGCGTGTCGAGGTCGTTCGCGTCGATCCGCATTCACTTGGCCAGGCGCGGCTGGCCGTCGCTTCCCAATTCAATACGGACGGACTTTTCTCCCGCTTCGCGGGCGCGCAACAGTAGATCGCCCAGGCGAATATCCACGAGTCGCGCCAGCTCGCGCGTGTCCTTTGCGGCGTCGGCCAGTTCCATGATCTGAAACACAATGCCTGGGTCAATGAACTCGATCTCGACGCCGTATTCGCGCGCGGCTTTCGCGATCTTCAGCGCCGCGATTTCCGCGTTCACGATCCCTTCCAGAGGTTTGAAGACGTACACCTGGTCGAACCGGCTAATGATTTCCGGTCGAAATGTTTGTGAATCGCGCAGTACGGAACGCACCGCCTGGCCAAGCTCGAAGGCGTCTTCGATCTGCGTGGTCAACGCGCTGATGGCGTCATGCTGGGCGTTGCTGGTGAGCACGACGACCGATTGCGTAAAGTCCGCCGTCTTGCCAGAACCCTGCTCCGTGAGGCGCCCTTCGCCCATCAGCGAAAGGAACAGGTCGAAGATTCCGGCGTACGACTTTTCGATTTCATCGAAGAGGACCAACCGCTTGGGATTGGACAGCATCGGGCGCGTCAACTGACCGCCCTGAGGGGACGCCACGTAACCGCTGGGCGTGCCGATCAATCGAGTCTTCGCCTCGGCTCCCGAAAACTCGCTGCAATCGAATCGCAGCATGTTCTTTTCGTCCTCGAAGAGGTACTCGGCAAGAGCCTTCGCCAGCTCGGTCTTGCCGGTCGCCGGCGGCCCGACGAACAGGATATTGGCGATCGGCTTTCCGCGACGTTCCTTGCCCCATTGCAAGCGGATGAAGTTCGACAAATGGTCGACGATATGGTCCTGCCCGCGGACTCGCTGCTTCAGCGATTCGCGCATTTCGCGCTCGTCGATGATGCGCGCTTGCCCCTTGCGCTGCTGGTTCAGCAGCTTCAAGAGCTGTTCCCGGTCGGTAATGTCAAGCGGATCGGAGACTTGATTCATGATGAGCTTCCATTGTGGCCTCGACGCGCCGCGAGTATCCAAGCGACATCGAGGTGCGTTCTTGTTGGGCCGCCGCCACCAGCGGCCGATGCATGATCTTCCGGATGCGCTCCGGCAACGTCGCGAAACCCGTGGAGTCGTTCAGGTGGCCGACTTCTGTCGCGAGAATCTCCGGCGCCACGCTGACGAGCGCGACGCCGTGCGCTTGGGCTTCCTGTTTCATCGCCAACGCGATCACTTCCGCCTTGGTAACGTCCGACAGCGGCTCGCCGACGAGAATGTCCGAGACGGCGCTCAGCAGGTCCTGATTCAACGCCGTCTCGGATGTCAACGCTTCGATGGCCTTCTGGTGCCAGGCCTTGTCGCCGTACGAACGCTCCACTAACGCCCGGAGCGATGAAACGCCTTTGCTGCACGTCAGGAAAATGACGGTGTGTTGAAATGAAACGTCCTGTTTCCCAACGCGGTAGTTGCCGAACTTGACAATCGGCAACAGGTGATCGAGAAACTCGGCGGTCGCCGCGTCGATCGCATCAAATACCAGGACCTGGTAAGGCTGCTTGCGGACGGCGTTGACGATGTCGCCCGCCAATCCGTTCGCTCCGAACGTCGAGGCCACGTCCGCTTTGTCGCAAGGAACGATCAGCGTCTCCCCCGTTCGATAGAGCAGTTTGCCGACGACGCGGGCCAGATAGGCGCGCCCCGTTCCTTGGCCTCCCGCTAATAAAAAGGTCGCCAGCGGCGGCATAGAGCCGCGATCCACGCGGCGCCTCCGCAGAATCACAGCTTCGCGGATCCGGCAAAAGGCGTCGTCGAGCAAGCCGTCGTGACCGCGCACGACTTGCTTCGCGCGAAAGCCCGCAATGCCAAACTCTTCCAGTGTCTTCAAGCAAAGCTCATCCTGCCGCCCGTGGTCAACGTGCTCGACAGGCGGCTGTTCGTCGATCGTCCGGCAGACCAACGTGACATACTGCTTGATGCCAGGCTGAGGAAAATACTTGCCGATCAGCGACCGCTGAAAATGCAGCAGCCATACCGTAGCGACATTCAGGCAGCAGATCGCGACCAGGATGACCGATAGTCGCCCGTCGACGCGGTCCAGAAAGCGCAGCAAGCACCATGCCCCCATTCCCAGCGAAACGCCCTGAACGATTTTGGCAACTCGGGGATCCATGAGCGAAGGTGATCTGCGCTAAGGTTGATAGGGAAACTGAAGCTGTTGTCGCGGCGCTACGGTGGGTTGAGGCGTGGCGGCAAAGGTCATTCTCAGCAGGCCGATCAAGGCGATCGCCAGACTGATGCGAAAGAACCAAGATCCGCCCCAGAGCTCGACCACTTGTCCAAACGTGGGAAGCGTCATTTCGTCACGATTCCGAGAGAGATTTCCTGGCCGACTTCCATTGCCTCGCAGTAGTAGACGCCATCGCTGGTTTCGACCGAGATCGTAATACCGCCGCCGCCGTCGCGAATGCCACGCAGCGCGAGCGCGCTCGTTTCGCCCGATTGCAATGGGATCGTCAGCGTCGCCCCCTGGTTCGTGATGGGGACCACGGCGAACGGAGCGTTGTTGATGATGATTTCCACGACGTCGCCATCCTCGTCGCAGCAGTCGAATAGATGCACATGATAAAAGGACGTCCGTTCATCCTTCAGCAGCGGCGCCAATTTGGTGTTCACGACCGGCTCCGTGCGTTCCAGGGGAGCGTCCGTCTCGGTGTCTTTAACTTCAGGGATTCGCTGGGCGGAAAGCAGTAGTTCCGTCGCCGCCATTTCGGAACCCGACTCCGCAAAGCGCCGAATCGCGTTGGCATCGAGATCGCTTGAGTCCGTTTCCGGAATGGTCATCTCGCGGAGCGGCTGCGCTACCCCCGAGGCGTCGACAAAGGTCATCACGCTGTCGCCGCGCTGCGACTGTTGCGTGGCTGCCGCCACGTGTTTCCAATTCGCATGCGATTCTTCGATGGCGCCGCCGCGCAGAAGGACGAGGCCCGTCAATCCAATCGAGGCGGCCAAGGCAACCGTCCAGACCGCCTTGCCGAGGATGTTGGATAGGCTCGCCAGCTTGGAGCCATTGGCCGAGGGCGCCGGCGCACTTGGCGGAGTGTTGATGGCCGCTACGGATGATGGGGAAGTCTGCGCGGGCAGCACAATTTCGGAACTTCGAAGTGGTAACGGAGAATTCGGCGGAAGCTGTGACGGCTGCGGGGATAGTCTCGGCATCCCTTGCTCCCAATCATTCGATTTGGTGGCGTCGGAAAACGGTTTGCCTGCCATTCAAATGGCGTTCAACGGCGAACCGCCCTACCCTACTAAGCGACGCGGAACGCGATGAGGGGAAATAAAAATCCCAAGAATTACCACGACGCGAAGCTTGCGGCCGCGATTGATGTCGACGAACGAGAGGGTTTAGCGCGCCCGTTGACTGTCGACGCTGGTTTCCGGCCCGGAGAAAATGAGTTGATGGACCGTCGCTGTTGGACGCGCGATCGCTGGGGCCAGCTCTACACTAGCTCTCGGCCAATCCACGGCAGGCAACGGCTCGATCGCCCCGTCGGACGCCAACCGAGCTCCCGTGATAGACTCGGACCAGCGGGCGATCTGTGGGACGTTTCCCGCGAGCGGAGATGGAATCTCGACGGCTGTCAGTTGTCCGTCCTCCTTGGCCACGATTAGCCATTCGTCGGCGGCAAACCAAAGTCCGCAGACGGCGCCGAACCGTTCCGGCGCACCCACGCGAAGACCGGTCTCCATGTCCCAAAGCTGCACGACGTGGCTGCGCGTCACCGTAGCCGCTAATCGGCCGTCGGGCTGAATGCAGGTCGCGCGGACCGCGTCGTCGTGGCGGCAAGGCGCGTGCATTTCTCGAAAATGTTCCAGGTCCCAGAGTCGCGCTGTTCGATCTCGGCAAGCGATGAACGCGCGCGTTCCGTCTCGATTGAGTGAGATGTGTCTTAGCTGACGCGTATACTCTTTTTCGGCGAGCAACTTCCCGTCTCGGATATTCCAAATCCGCAAAAGTCCCGAATCGGACCCCGCCAGGAGGAGTCCACGAGACGCGTGGAGCGCCACGCAATCAACGGGCGGGCCCAGTTTCAATTCGCGCATCGGTTGCCGCCTTGACACGTCCCACAAGTAGATATTGCCATCGTCGCAGCCGGCCGCGAGTTGGCCATTGATCGCGTCCAGAGCCAACTTGCGCACGCGGGACGGCGAACGGATCGGTGCTCCATGAATCTCCGTGGTTGTCGAATTCGCCTGCCAAACGCGAATCGTCGCGTCCTCATTCGCCACCGCGATCGCAGCTCCGTCATTCGAAGTACAAGCCGCTTCAGCGGTTCCCGCGACCAGGCTACGCGATTGCGTCGCGTCGGAAATCCACTGATGCACCGATTTGTCGGCGAGTGCAAGGATTCCGCTCCGCAGCGGCATGATTCGCGTTGCCAATTGGCTCGTCCCGCGCAAATTCATCGTCCGATGATGTGAATCAGTCTCCGTCAGGCGCCAGGCGCGCAACGAGTTTCCACTCGCTGCTACGACCTGGGCACTCGCGGTGACATCCGCGCGTAGTAACGCCCCGTCATGCCGCAAGAATGACCCGACTTGATGCCCCGTGGCGCAGTCCCAGACGCCGATCAAGCCGTCATTGCCGGCGGTAATGAGTCGGCGTTGATCCGCGTCAAACACGGCAGAACGCACGGCCGCCTGATGTCGAAAGACGCTTCGTGCATGAATGCCGGCGGCGTCGACGTTCCAAAGTCGCGACGTACTATCCCAAGAAGTGGATGCCAGCAGACGACCGTCGTCCGCGAGCGTCAGGCTCGATACTTCCGCAGCGTGTTCACGCACGGTTCGTAGCAAGACGTGCGAGTCGACGTCCCATTCGTAAATGCTTCCATCCGCGCAACCGGTAAACAGGCGGCTTCCGTCGCTAACCAGGGCAGCGCATTCCACGGTATGCGAGTGAGGCAATGGTTTGCCGATCATCGCGCCGTCCTCGACATTCCAAACGATGGCCGTCGTGTCGTGACTTGTGGAAACTAACCGTCGCCCGTCCGCACTGAATTGAAGCGCGCTGATCAAGTCGCTGTGCCCGCTCAGTCGACGCAGCGCTACGCCCGTCTTTGCGTCGGCGACCACAATGCCTCCATTCTGATCGCCCGCCGCGGAGAGTCGCCGATCGGCGTCGAACGCCACGGTGACCACGCGGCCTGCTTGTGAATTGAGCGGTCCGACCGCCTCGCCCGTCGCGAGACTCCAAAGTGTCGAGTATCCGAGGTGCCCCGCCAGCGCGACGTCTTCGTCGCGCATGCAAATGGAAATCGCACCATTTTCCGCTGGCGAAATACGCGGACCGCGTAGCGTTAAGTTGCCTTCGTTCCAAAGTTGAAGGTACTTCCCTTTCGCCAGGAGCAAGGGGCCGTTCCCTGCCAACAGCGACTGACGCGACGTACCCTCGGCATCGAGTTCGGCACAAGCTTCGAGCCGGTGAATCCGCGGTCTTAGCAAGGCCAGGCTTTGCCGAATGGGGACATCCAGCTCGGGCGTAAGGGTTCGCCCAGTTTCCAGGCCTCGCGCCATCCAGAGCGCCGCCGCTGCGGGATTATCCTCGCACAGCCGCAAACTATGAACATACGCCAGACGGGCCGCGTTTTGGGCCGATTGTTGAAACTCGTCGCGCGATTGTCGCAACTGCTGATTGGTAATTGCCAACACCACCGACAGCGCGGCGGCGCCCAATAGCCCGCCGATGGCGGCGAACTCGGCGGCGGCGAGCCACGGATTGCGTCGGTACCAGTAACCGAGGCGTTGGACTGGCCCAACCTTGCGCGCTTCGATCGGCTCCGCCGTCAGATAGCGTTTCAGATCCGCCGCAAAGTCCGTCACGGATTGATATCGTCGAGCGGGCTGTTTGGCCAACGCTTTGTTGACAATAGCCTCCATATCTCCGCGCAGTTCACGATCGAATTGCCCTAACTCACGCGGCGTTTCTTCCTGAATCGCCTTCAGGAGCGCGGGAAGCGAGCGATCGTCACTGGAAAGCGGCGTCGATCCGCTGAGCAGCTCGTACAACACCGTGCCCAGCGAGTAAACGTCGGAACGCGAATCCGCCGTCTGGACTCCCGAAGCCTGCTCGGGACTCATGTAAGCGGGCGTGCCGATCGCCCCCGATTCATTTGCGAATGACGCCGCCGGTTCGTTGAGTTCTTCGGTCGCGAGTGCGATGCCGAAATCGAGCACTTTGACCTGACCGTCCGTGCGCACCAGGATGTTCGAAGGTTTCAGATCGCGGTGAATTACGCCGTGCTCATGCGCGTGCTCGACGGCGCGGCATACGTCGATCAACAACTCCACGCGCTGCCGCGTGCCCAATCGCTTGGTGCGCGCAAACAGGTGAATCGGTTGGCCGTCGATGTATTCCATCACGAAATAGGGATGGACGACATGCCCTTCTTGATGCGTACCCGCCTCATAGATCTGCGCAATTCCCGGATGGTTCAGTCGACCGAGCACCGAGACTTCGTATTGAAAGCGCGCGATCGCGGACTCCGACAACTGCCCTGGCTTGATCGTCTTGACCGCCACGTGTCGGGCGGGATGCCGTTGATGGCACAAATAGACGACGCCCATGCCTCCGCTGCTGATCATGCAGAGTACTTCGTAGGCGCCGATGAACGAGCCGGCGCTGGCCACTCGGCTGGGCATTAAGTCGGTCGTGCCGCAGGCGTCGAGCGTCTGGGCAAACGCCGTAGGTTGAGGCGTTGCCAACACTAAATCCATCGCCGCGAGCGCCTGAATGCGCCGTTCGAGCAGCGTCTGCAACTCAGGTTCGCCCTGGCATAGTTGCGCCGTCGTAAGCGAGTGCCCTAAAGCTTGCGCTTCTTCCCACGCCTCCAGCAGTTCCGCGATTCGCTCGTCGGGCGTCATCGAAACCTTCTGCCGTCAGTTATTAAGCGAGGAACGCGGGCCGTGGTCCCGCGCGTGACTTGCGATTATCCGGCATCGTCGGCCCCAGCGCGACTCCTAGCGGTCGCTCGGGATCGCTGCCGATTATAAGATGCCGCCCGCCGGATGTCGTCAAGGAATAGACGATTCTAAATGGGCAGTTGGCCGGCGAGCGCGTCATAGAGGGCCAGCCGGGCGGCCTGCCAACGCGATTTGACGGTCCGCACGCTTACTTGAAGCAGTCGCGCCGCATCTTCTTGCTTTAACCCCGCGTAATACAACAGGTCCGCCACTTGACGCTGGTCGTCGGGAAGTTGCTCGACTTGACGATGGAACTCCGTCCAACGGTCGATCAACTGCGGGTCATTGGTATCGCTCGCCGGCTCGCGGGCATCGAGCGTGCTGCCTTCGCTGTTCTGATTGCGTAGGCCTTGGCTCGGTTCAAGCTGGCCGGCGTGGCGACGCGCTAAATCGAGTAATTGCCACCGTATTTGTCGGGCTGCGAGTCCGAAGAACTCTGCCACATCGCCTGGCGGACAGGATTGAAGCGCCTTGTCCAGTCGAAGCGCCGCACCTTGCCACACGTCGTCCGTTTCTTCCCATTGCCGTAGCTTGGGAAAACCGCGAAACATCTTGCGTGACAGCCGCCGGAGTCGGTCGTATGCGGCCGACAGCAGCGCCGCGCGCGCCTCCGCATCTCCGCGGTTGGAGCGTGCGACGAGCTTCTGCAATTGCGCAGTGTCTTCGTCGGAGTACGACAAACTGCTTACCCCCAGGGAATGAATCGTCCACCATAGACGATGCGCAACGATTTTGAAAGGATTTCTGCCTGGCGACCGCAACTCCTGGCGGCCGTTCTATAGCGCTCGCACGTTGGACGCGTCGCTTGATCACCTGCGCCGCCGCGTCCAGGCTGATCGCTGCGAACTGGACAGCTGTCCAAACGGAAGCAATGAAGTCCGCACCAGCGGTCGCACGAGGCCCAAAGCGTGTCACCTGTGTATCAATGGCCCGCGAGATCCGTTCGATTGAGAAATTGCGACACCGACGAGCCAACTTCTCAATGGGAGGCGTACAGTGCATCGAGTGTCCTGAAGTTGTGCTTCTCTAGGTTCCTGGGAATCGCGATGTAGCAGGCTGCTCGGCAGACGGCGGCTGATGAACCCCTCGAGCGCAAGGACGCCAAGCGATGGCGCGGCAATCAAACGAGGACCTGACCCGGATCTGAAAGAAGTTCCACCTGATTCGATGCGCCGCCGGCATCAAACTCAACTGCGGCGATCCGCATGAACACACCGAATCTTGCCACGTGTACGGCTTGCACGACTTACGTCGGGCATTTGCCACGCTAAATGCCGAGCGGCTGACGGGCGACGCTCTGCAGGCCCTCTTGCGGCACAAGAGCTACCGGTCGACAAAGAGATATATCGCGGTCGCGCGGCAGCTCAACCGAGCCATCGAGTCGCTGTATGTCCCAGAGCTGCAGGCCGTTAATGCCCGCGCCAATTGAGGCGCTCATGAGGCGCGGCCTTGAGTCCGTTTCGCCGATTCGACGTAAGTCCTTTGCTGCCAACTAGGCCCGGCAGGGGTCGAACCTGCGACCTCGGGATTATGAGTCCCCTGCTCTAACCGCTGAGCTACGGGCCTGGAACGTGTGCGACCTCGTGCCCCGAATGGGGTGCGAGGAACCCATACGATGACGGTTCGCAAATCGGTCGGCAAGGGCAAGTGGTTGTGCAAATCGGGGAGATTTAGCCGCCGCCGAACATCGCGGCGGCGCGGCGCCCGATTTCCTCAGGCGTAACATCTTCGATGTGCGTGGAGAAAAACCACAGGTGGCCGAATGGGTCTTCGTATTTGCCGCCCCGGTCGCCGTGAAAATGGTCCTCCAGAGGCCGCAGTTCCTTCAGCCCCGCAGCCAGAGCCGTTTTGATGAAGCTGTCCACGTCCGCGACGTACACGTGGATCGTCACCGGGCTGCCGCCGATCGTCTTCGGCCCGAGAAAACCCATGTCCGGAAACTCGTCCGCCAGCATGATGCGGGCATTCCCAATGGACAGCTCAGCGTGGCCCACGGCCCCGCCCGGCATCCCGATGCGGCACAGTTCCTTGGCGCCAAAGGCCTTCTTATAGAAATCCAACGCGGCGTTTCCGTCGTTCACGCAGATATACGGAATCGCGGCGTCTTGACCGGCGGGGATCGGTTGCACAGCCATGGGCAAGGCTCCTTTCGGAACGTGGTGAAAGCAGGGCCAGGTCAATCGTGACGATCGCTGGATAGTATACATAAGTACATTTTCAATGCAATCCTGCTCTGGAAAAAAGTCCGCAGGCTGCGCAGCTTACCGTGTCGGAATAAAACTCAAGACCGCTCCAGTCGTTACCGATACTTAGACCACCAGAATTGCCGCCCGGCGTATTGCGCCGTGGCCGTCAGAAACGCAGCAGCACGGAGGCCGGCGATGAGCTCGCAATTCGTATTCAGCGTGGACACGGATGAAGTGGCGACGACCGTCGCGCCGCCCACGCCGGTCATCGCCGCGCCACGACGTCGCACGATGGCGCCGCCGACGGTCGCACTCCGCCTGCCGGATGTGCGCGACGCCGCGCCGCTGGAAGTGCGCACCGCGACGAGCCTGCAGTTTCAACCGGTGGCAACGCTGCCAATGGTCGAAGAGCAAACTCCTACGCCGTTGCCGGCGATGACCTTGCCGAGATTGCCGAAGTTGGCCAGCGCCGATCCAACTAGCGCTTTGGACGATCTGGCCCGGGCCAGCGTCGCGCAGTTGGTTCCGGCTACCGTCGTCGCGGTGTCCGCGCCTCAGCCGGAAGTGATCGCGCCCACCGCCGTCGTCGATCAAGAAGTCCTCTGGAAGAATCCCAAAGTCATGCTGGCCGGCGTCGCCGCGGCTTTCTTGGGGATGGTCTCGCTGATGGCGATGAATCATGGCGACAATCCGGTCGCCGACGAAGCGCCGAAGTGGAACGGTCCCAGCGTGGCGATGCCCACGCGATCAAATGAAACCGAATCAACGCCGCTGGTGTCGCGCGCTGAACAAGATATCGCGCCGCAAACGCGCGGCGGTTACTACGTCGAAATGTCCGAAGCGCTGCCGGCTGAGCGGACGGCGCAGGCGCCGGCGCGTGATCGCACATGGTCGCAGCCCGCTGCCACGGCAGCGTCCCACCAAGGACCGTGGATCGATCAAGCCACTGGTCGCGAGCGCATCTCGTTCGATGACATCGACGAAAACGAAGGAACCGCGCACCTGGTCCCGCCGCTACCGAATCTCGCTCAACCGACCGAGCGCGAGGCCAACCAGCAGGCGGCGCAACCGGACGGATCGTACCGCTAAATCACGACGTTCGATTTGACGGCCGTCGAAATCACACAGCACACCGCGGGAAGCCCGGCATGTCAACGCTCGATCAAGCATTCATCAAGGCCTACGGACAGTCGGCCGACTCGGCAAAGACGACCGGTCGCACTTCGGCGACGTCGCCAACCGCCAGCCACGCAGTCGTGCCAAAGCCGCACGCGCATTTCGATGTCGCCGAGGCGAATCGCCGTTCGATGGCGATGACCGAAGCGCCCGCCGCGCCGGTGAAACTGTTCGAGCCGGAAGGTCGCGCCCTGCGCGCCGCGTTTGAGGTGGAACGTTTCGAGTGGCCGCTGATCTGCGCGCGGCTGTTCACGGCCGCCGGGCGCGAATTGCGTCTATTCACCGACGTCCTAACGGAACAAATTCAGCGCGGGCGCAAGATGCTGGCCGTCACCGGTTGCCGCCGCGGTGATGGCCGCACCACGGTGACGATGTGCCTCGCACAGCAACTCGCGGAACGAGGACTGAGCGTGGCGCTCGTCGACGCTGACTTTCGACATCCGCAATTGGCCGAGCAATTGGGCGTCGTCCCCAGCGCCGGTTGGGACGATGTGTTGCAAAGCAACCTCGCGCTCAACGAAGCGATGATCGATTCCACGCAAGACCGCATGACGCTCGTACCGCTGCGCAACCCGCAGTTCGACGCAGGCGTCACGTTGCAAAACCCGCGGTTGGGCGTTCCGCTACGGGCCCTGCGTGAGTCATATGACGCGGTGCTGCTCGATTGCGAACCGCTCGCCGGTCCCGAAGCGACAGACTACCTGGCCACCCTGGTCGGACGCGGCGGCCTCGACGCGGCGCTGTTGATCCATGACTTGCATCAAACCTCGACCGAAGCGTACGAGCACGCCGCACATTTGTTGAATCAAGCGCCCCTCGCCGCGTGGGATATCATCGAGAATTTTGTGCCGTGATGAGTTTGAAGTTTTCAGTGTTCAGTTTTCAGTGGCGAGGAAAACGACCTCGCGCTGAACAAAGGACGCCGAAACTCAAGTAACTGAACACTGAAAACTGAAAACTTCAAACTCCCATGTACCTCGACTACTGGCAACTCGAAAAGCGCCCGTTCGAAAACACGACTGATCCGGCGTTTTACTATCCGAGCGAGTGCCATCAAGGCGCGCTGTTAAAGTTGCGCTATGGCGTCGAGAGCCGGCGCGGCGCGGTCCTCCTGGCCGGCGGCAGCGGGCTGGGCAAATCACTGCTCGTGCAAGTGCTGCGACGTCAATTGCCGGACACGATCGGCCCGGTCGTGCATCTGATCTTCCCGCAACTCTGCACACAAGAGTTGCTGGCCTATCTCGCGGCGGAACTCGGCGCCGGCGATCCCGACGGTCCATTGCCGGCGACCGAAACCAGCCTCCGGCGCGTGCGTCAGCGGTTGACCGAGAATGCGAATGAAGGCAAGCATGCGCTGATCGTGGTCGACGAAGCGCACTTGCTGGAAGACCATCGCACGCTCGAAACGCTTCGACTGCTGCTGAACTTCGAAACAGAACACGGCTTCGTGGCGACGTTGCTCCTGGTCGGCCAGACGAAGTTATTGCCGGCGCTGGATCGCATGCCCCACTTCGAGGAACGGCTCGGCGTGAAGTGCCTGCTCCGCCCGTTCACGATCGAAGAAACGCTCTCCTACGTCCAACACCGCCTGCAAACCGCCGGCGCGCGCCGCGAAATCATCCAACCGGCCGCCCTCGAAATCATCCACGAGCTCAGCGGCGGCGCCCCGCGCCGCATCAACCGCCTCTGCGACCTGGCGCTCCTGGTCGGCTTCGCCGAAGAACGCGCCCATATCACCCCAGACCACGTCGCCGCGGTGCATGGCGAACTCGTGGCGGTTTCGCCGGAGTAGGGCGACAACTGCGAACGGTTGGGCTGAAGCGTAGTGAGGTGCTAGTATCGGAATATGGAATTGAATCCATATCGATCCCCGATCGCGGAAACGTCGCTACCGCCAATCACTTGGCGCGACGTGGCGTTGCATACAGCCTCCTGGATTGCATTCCTTCTCCTCCTCGGCGTCTTATTTGAACGTCTGGGGGTAACTGTACAGCACGGTCGCTGGACGCCAGAACGATTCGCCTACGCATTTCGCCTGAACTGCGTTTTGGGGGTATTGATCGCGATTCTCGGCGGACTGATATGCTGCTTAACTCACCGCCGATTTCGTCGCCGTCGGCGCCAGTTCGAGGCCTAGTCAGCTCGAACTCATGCCATTGTCCCGGCTCTATCCCTCTGGCCCCTCCCGCGATATATTCTCCCTTTACGCCCGTCGCTCACCCGACGGGCATTTTGCGTTTTATTGGGAAGCCTTTAACGCATGGACACTGGCCCGTCCCTCCCCGATCTGGGGTCCGGCAAGATTGCCGATGAGAAGATTCTGGTCCTGGACTTCGGTTCGCAGTACGCTCAGCTGATCGCCCGCCGTGTGCGCGAGCAGCATGTTTACTGCGAGATCGTCCGGCACAACATTACCGCCGAGCGCGTCCGAGAGTTGGCCCCGCGCGGGCTGATTCTTTCCGGCGGCCCCGCGAGCGTGTATGCCCCCGGCTCGCCGCAGTGCGATGAGAAAATCTTCTCGCTCGGCATTCCGGTCCTCGGCATTTGCTACGGCATGCAATTGGCCTGCAAGGCGCTCGGCGGAAATGTCGCCAGTGCGCCGGCCCGTGAGTACGGCCGGGCGCATTGCCGCGTGTTGGCGTCCGAAGGTCTGTTCGCCGGCCTGCCCAGCGAGACCGAAGTCTGGATGAGCCACGGCGACCAGGTGACGGGCGTCTCGAAGGATTTCGTGTCGCTGGCCCGCACCGATACTTGCCCCATCGCGGCGGTCAAACATCAATCGCTGCCGATTTACGGACTGCAGTTCCATCCGGAAGTCACGCACACGCCGCTCGGCGCGAAGATGCTGAGCAACTTCCTCCACGAGGCCTGCGCCTGCCGCGGGGCGTGGCAGCTCGGAGACTTTGCGCGCGAGGTCGTGGAACGCGTCCGCCAACAAGTCGGCGATCGCCGCGTCATTTGCGGCCTTTCCGGCGGCGTCGATTCGGCCGTCACCGCGGCGCTCTTGTATCAGGCGATCGGCTCGCAACTGTCGTGCATCCTGGTCGACAACGGCCTGCTGCGCAAGGCGGAAGCCGAGGCGGTCATCGAGGAATTTAGCAATCACTTCCACACCGACCTGCACGTGGTGAAGGCGGAGGAGATGTTCCTCACCGCGCTGCGCGGCGTGACGGAACCGCAGGCCAAACGCAAAATTATCGGCAAAGCGTTCATCGATTGCTTCACGGTCGAGGCCAAGAAGATTGATGGAGCGCATTTTCTCGCGCAGGGCACGCTCTATCCCGACGTGATCGAAAGCGGCGCGGCGGCCGACGGCCCAGCGGCGACCATTAAGCTGCATCACAACGTCGGCGGCTTGCCGGAGAATCTCGGCTTCGAGTTGATTGAGCCGCTCCGCGATTTGTTCAAAGACGAAGTCCGCCGACTTGGCCTGCAACTCGGCTTGCCGGAAGAAATCGTCTGGCGGCACCCGTTCCCGGGCCCTGGTTTGGCCGTGCGTTGTCTGGGCGAGGTCACCAAGGAACGCCTCGACTGTCTGCGCGAAGCCGACGCGATCGTCGTCAACGAAATTAAGGCGGCCGCCATGTACCGCGCCACGAGCCAGGCCTTCGCGGTGCTGCTGCCGGTGCAAAGCGTCGGCGTGATGGGCGACGACCGCACCTACGAGGACGTGATCGCCGTCCGCGCGGTCCACACGGAAGACTTCATGACCGCCGACTGGAGCCACCTCCCCTACGATCTGCTGGCCCGCGTCTCGACGCGAATCATCAACGAAGTGAAAGGCGTCAACCGCGTGGTCTACGACATCAGCTCAAAGCCGCCGGCGACGATCGAGTGGGAATGATGCGGCAACTAAACTGCGACGAACTCATCGAGCCGGAAGCGTCAGCGCCCGGAGTTTTCGCGCCAGGACGTTTCAGACGCTCGCACTCGTTCGTCGCCGCCAACGATGCACGCCGATGAAGGACACGCCGATCAGCGTCCACACCGCCATGCTGGCCGGTTCCGGAACGACCTGCTGCTCGACAAGCTCGAAATTGAAATCAAAGCCGGCGAGATCGAAAAAATTCTGTTCGGCCGATCCGACGCCGAACGACTTCACTTGCAACGTGTAGACGCCTGCGGCAAGCGAGCCGCTGTCGCTCAGCAACAATACTGGGTCATCGGCCGTCGTCTGGAAATCAAAAATCGGCGACAGCAGAGAATCCAACAGCGTCGCCTGCGCAAAGGCGGAACCACCGTCTTCCAATTCGTTGAGCAGGCCGGAAAGTGTGTACGCAGTGGTTTCGCTCAACAAGAAGTTGATCGTCACGGAGGATTCGGCCGTGCCGCCGAAACCCGGCGGCTCCGGATTGGAGCCTTGGATGAAGATCTTGCCGAAACCAAAAACCGTCAGGCCGCTGAAGGTCGTGTCCTGATCGGCGTACAGGCTGCCATCGTTATCCCCTTCTCCCGGCAGAGCGAAGACTTCTTTCATGTCGAAAAAGTTGCCGGTCGTGGCGACCGACTGCGATTTCATTTCGGCGCCTCCCGAGGGAAACACGCTGACGAAACGATCCGCCGAAGTAATCGTGACCGTCGCACTTGCGGATAAACCCGACAAGGCCGTCAATAAGATCACAAGCAAGGTGCTGGTCAACAATCGTCGCATGGCCGGGTCTCTTGGGATAGTCGATTCAAGGGGCGCGAAACAATTCACGACTGGGCCGATAACTTAGCCGCGCGCCGTCGTTAGTAAACCCCCGCAATGGGCAGCCGATACTGCGCAGCGCTACCTGCCGATGGGTCTATCCCCGCCGCATGGAAATAGCGGCCACAAAAAGCCACCGAACTTCGCCAGACTGCCTAATCGGCACTGACCTCGCTCATGGCGATCACGCGCAGGGCATTGAGCGCCCCGAGGACCATTTCGGCCGAGACGTCGCGCCAGCCGGCGAGCTTGTGGCGCACGATCGCGAGTTTCATCGACTCGACGGCGTCGGCCAGATCATCCGGCAACTCGCCCACTTCCGCGAAAGGGCTGATTGGCGTGACGCGTTCGGCGCTGTTGGTTGCCGATTCGTCGCCGAAGTCCGATTCCGAGTGCGAGGCTTCGCTTTCATCAAACGGTGCGTCGCTGTCCGCCGGATCGCGAATCTCGTCGGTGACGCCCAGAGATCTTTCCTTCCCTTTCTGGTCCCAGGCGGCGTCTTCGTCCAACTCGCTGACAACGACGTCCTCGGCTTTCGGGCGCTTGTCTTCCGGAGAACCCATCGCCTGCCAACGCTGGTCGCGCATTTGCGCCACGGACCAATCGTTCTGCACCGCCCCTTCGAGCCACATCTCGGCGTCGTTCCAATCTAGCGTCGCCTGGAAGTGGCTCCAGAACAGCCCGGCGTAGGTTTCGCGCGTTTGGCCATAGCGCTCGAAGACGCGCCGCAGCCGGCCGACATGCTGGCCGGTGACGTTGCCCACGCGTCTGCTCCAGGCGTCGTCGGCGTAGTCCTGCGGAGCGGCGCCGCTCAGGAACAGCGACTCGCGCCACTCGTAGATGATGCGGCCTTTCTCCCAGTTCGTGGTGCTGATCAGTCGATTCCACTGACCCAGAAACGGCGTGGACGCCACGTCCGCGTCCAAATCGTCCCGCAATTCCGTGCGCCCCGTTTCCGTGGAATCCAACATGCCAGCATCGTCTCCAAATTGAGATCCGCGTCACAACGCTTTTGTAGCCGAGGTCTGGGACCTCGGCAGCCAGGGACGAGGATTCTAAACCAACCACGGCCCAATGTCCGGCGCTTACCTTTGAACGGCCACGATCGCCGCGTAACACGTTGGCAACACAGCGCTTACCCGTAAGGGCATTCCAACTCACGGCAACGCAGCACTGGTGAAAAGCTGTTCGTGCCGCCGTGGATAACGCTAACCAGGGATCGGCGCAACCTCTTGCGCCGTAAAGCCGCAAGTCTTGTGCGACCCATCACAGAAGGGTCGCTTCGCCGAATGCCCGCAACGGCACAGCGCCACCGCCGGCTTTTCCATATTGATCGGAAACGGATTGCCGTGGTGATCGATTACGGTGACTGGTCCGTCAATCACAAATGGACCGTCTGGGCGACAACGAATCACAAACTCCGCCATGGTCTACTCCGGAGCGGTGGTTGTTTCGGACCTTACCACGGAGAGCACGGAGGACACGGAGGGGGGAGGATTTAACCGCGAAATACGCGAACGGACGCGAAAAAAATCGGCGGCGAAAATGATGGGTGAGGTTGGCCCCTCATTTTCTCCTTTTCGCGTTCGTTCGCGTATTTCGCGGTTAAATCTCCTCTGTGAATCCATTACTCCAGCTTCGCCAGCAAATCGCCCGTCTCCACACGCGTGCCGCGTTCGCAGTTGATTTGTCGGACGATTCCGGCGCGTTCGGCGTAGAGCGTGGTTTCCATTTTCATCGCTTCCAGCGTCACCAGCTTCGCGCCGCGCTCCACCTGGTCGCCGACCTTCACCGGCACCGCCACGACCATGCCCGGCATCGGCGCCGCGATGTGCGTGGGATCGAGCGGATCGGCCTTGGGGCGCTTCTGGAGTTCGCCTTCGAGCGAGGCGTCGCGGACCGTGACGCTGCGCGGCTGCCCGTTGAGATCGAAAAACGCCACGCGATTGCCGTCCGGATGCGGATCGCCGAGCGTGAGGAATTGCATGATCAGCGTCTTCCCCTGCTCGATATCGACGGCCGCCTCGTGCCCGGCTTCCAACCCATAGAAGAACAACGGCGTCGGCAGGATGCTCGTGTCCGAATACGCCTCCTGATGTTCGACATATTCGCGGAACACCTTGGGGAACATCACGTGGCTGAGCACTTCACGGCGCGTCGCTTCGCGGCCCAACAGTTCGCTGACGGTCTTCGACGCGGCCTCCAAATCCGCCGGCGCCAAGGTCTCGCCCGGCCGTCCGGTGAGCGGCTTCTCACCGCGCAGGACTTGTTCCTGCACTTCCTTCGGAAAACCGCCGGGCGGCTGCCCCATTTTGCCGGAGATCAAGTCGACGAACGATTCCGGGAAGGCGATTTCCTTATTCGGATCGAGGATATCGCCAACCGTCATGTTGTTGGACACGAGGAGAATCGCCATGTCGCCGACCGCCTTCGAGGAGGGCGTCACTTTGACGATGTCGCCCAACATCTGGTTGACTTCGGCGTACACACGGCAGATATCGGCCCAGCGATGCCCAAGACCGACCGCCTTGGCTTGCTCCATCAAGTTGGTGACCTGCCCGCCCGGCATCTCGTGGAGATACACCTCGGCGGTGCTGGCCATCATGCCGGTCTCGAACGGCACGTAGAACTCCCGCGCGGCTTCCCAATACAGCGCCAAGGCGTCGAGCTTCTGCGCGCTCAAGCCCGAGTCGCGGTCCGTGTACCGGAACATCTCGACCAGCGAATTCAAATTCGGCTGCGAAGTGAGCCCCGACATCGGCGCGAGGGCGCCGTCGGCGATATCGAGCCCGACTTCAGCCCCCTTCATGATCGCGCCGGCCTGAATTCCTGCCGTGTCGTGCGTATGGAAGTGAATCGGGATGCCGATTTCCTGCTTCAAGGCGCGCACCAGCTTCTCGGCCGCGGCGGGCTTGCACAGCCCGGCCATGTCCTTAATGGCCAGAATGTGCGCGCCCATCTTTTCGAGTTCTTTGGCCAACTCGACGTAGTACTTCAGGTCGTACTTCTTGCGCTTGGGGTCGGTGATATCTCCGGTGTAGCAGATCGCGGCTTCGCAGAGCATGCCGGTCTTGCGGACGGCGTCCATGGCCACGCGCATGTTCGGCAGCCAGTTGAGCGAATCGAACACGCGGAACAGATCGATCCCCGTATCGGCGGCCTCGTTGACGAAGGCCTGCACCACGTTGTCCGGATAGTTGCTGTACCCCACGGCGTTCGAGGCCCGCAGCAACATCTGGAATAGGATGTTGGGGATCTTCGTGCGCAGATCCGCCAATCGCTGCCAGGGGCATTCCTTCATGAACCGCATCGCCGTGTCGAACGTCGCACCGCCCCACATCTCCAGCGAGAACAATTCCGGCGTCAACCGCGCGTAAGCGTCGGCGATTTCGAGCATGTCATACGTCCGCACCCGCGTCGCCAGCAACGATTGATGCGCGTCGCGCATCGTCGTATCGGTGAACAGAATCTGCTTCTGATCCAGAATCCACTGGCAAAACTTTTCCGCACCCAGTTCCTTGAATCGCGTCCGGCTGCCCGGCGGAATCGGCTGTCCGGCCGGCAGCGCCGGCACGGGCGCCGGCGCGCGCCTTACGGTCGCGGGACGCTTCTTGATCGAAGGATGGCCGTTGACGATGACTTCGCTCAGGTAGTTGAACAACTTCGTCGCGCGATCGCGCCGCTTGGCGATCGTGAACAGTTCCGGCGTTTCGTCGATGAACCGAGTGGTGCATTTGCCGGCCAGAAAATCCGGATGCACAATCAAGTTCAGAAGGAACGGAACGTTCGTCTTCACGCCCCGCACGCGGAACTCTTGCAGGCAGCGTTCCATCCGCCGCGCGGCGTCTTCGAAGCGCCGACCAAACGCGGTCACCTTCACCAGCAGCGAATCGTAATACGGCGTGACCACCGCGCCGGTAAACGCCGTGCCGGCGTCGAGTCGGATGCCCATGCCGCCGGACGAGCGGTACAGCGTGATCCGCCCGTAGTCCGGCATGAACTTGTTTTCAGGATCTTCGGTCGTCACGCGACATTGGATCGCGTAGCCCAGCACGCGGACGCTTTCCTGATTCGGCAGGCCGACCTCGGCGTCGTCGAGGCGATAACCTTGCGCCACCAACAGTTGGCTCCGCACAATGTCGACGCCGGTGACCACTTCCGTCACGGTGTGTTCGACCTGAATGCGCGGATTGACCTCGATGAAGTAAAACTTGCCCGTATCGGTGTCGAGCAGGAACTCCACGGTCCCGGCGTTGTAATAACCGACATGCCGGCCGATCTTCACCGCGGTGTTGCAAATCTCGTCGCGCAATTCCGCTGGCAGGTTCACGCTCGGCGCGATCTCGACCACTTTCTGATACCGGCGCTGCACCGAGCAATCGCGCTCAAAGAGATGCATCAAGTTGCCGTGTTGATCGCCCAGCAACTGCACTTCGATGTGGCGCGGGCGCTCGATAAATTTCTCCAGAAACACGTCCGTCGACCCGAACGCGGTCTGTGACTCGCGCTGCGCTTGTTCCAGCGCCGTGGTCATATCTTTGGCGGTCGGGACGACCCGCATCCCGCGGCCGCCGCCCCCTTTGGCCGCCTTGAGCAGCACCGGATAGCCGAGCTTCTCGGCGATCTCACTGGCTTCCTTCGCGCTCGACAGCGGATCAGGGCTGCCGGCCAGGATCGGCGCGCCGGCCTGTACGGCAATCTTGCGCGCCGCGACCTTGTCGCCAAGTTGCTCTAGCGCCTCGACGCTGGGCCCGACGAAGATAATTCCGGCCGCGGCGCATGCGCGGGCCAACTCGGGATTCTCCGAGAGAAACCCGTAGCCTGGGTGAATGGCATCGACGCCGTTCTGCTTGGCGATTTCGATAATGCCGGGAATGTCGAGGTACGCCCGAATCGGCTCCCCGACGCGGCCCACCTGATAGGCCTCGTCGGCCTTGAAGCGGTGTAGGGCGTAGCGGTCTTCATGGGAGAAAATCGCGACCGTGCGGATGCCCAACTCGTGCGCCGAACGAAAGACGCGAATCGCGATCTCGCTCCGGTTGGCGACCAGGAGCTTGCGGATGTCCTTCATCAATGGACGTAAACCCTTTGGCGACAGGTAACTTCAGGACATCCCAACCCTGGGGCGCGTGCGGGCAAGGAACCGCCCAAATTTAACAGCGCCGCGCCCAAGGGTCGAGTGCCCGATGGTAGTACAGTCTGCCCCAGCGCCCTGGGGAATTAGTTACAGTCCAGACACCAACATCACAAGGATTGAAAACACGTGAATCGCGATGACGAGTAGAAATGCCCGCGAAGCGGGCTGATTGAGCAAGATGTACATATAGATCGCGTACAGGAGGCCAGTGCCGGCGACGATGGAGTAGGCAAACCCTAGCTCTCCTCCAAACACAAGGCGGCTCGGAATGTACACTGGGGCACTGAATATGGCCGAGGGCCAAAGAATGCTGGGCCCGTGGGCCGAACCAGTAACCACCGCGATGAATCCGCACGGCAGTCCCACGACGAACGCCGCCAGAGAAGCCAATGGCCACCACTTTGGATAATTCGTTCGCAGCTGCGGTTCGTGCTTACTTTCCGGCGACTTGTACGGGTTATCGTCCATTCCGCCGATTCTAGCATGTGAGGGGCGTTTGCTTGCGACCACCTGGTCCATCTAGACGAGCCGTTTGCTTGCATTCTTGGTTGTCTGACGGCGGGTTGGTTTGCATCAGGCCGAGCGAATTCGCCATTCCTTGAGTTCGAGACGCGGGGCGACGCTGTTGATATCCAGCCTCATTGCGTAATCGATATCCGCGTCGTATCCCAATTCGACGAGATTGTGGCCGCCACGGCTTTGAGTGAAGTTGCTGCGCAACCGCGCGCTGTCGTTTTCGCACGACTCTGCGGCAACGCGGGCGAGGATGGCCGAATCGCCCTCAGTCCAATCGCCGAGCCGGTTTAACGCCAACACGAAATAACCTGCCGTGACCACGTCTTCCAGCGTGATGTGACCGTCGGTACCAGCACAGACAACATGAATCGTCGGCTTCGCGGAAATCCGGGCGACCACGCTTCCCAGATTCGTCAGCGATCCGAGCCAAACCTCCGCCGCCAGGCGACATTGTCGCAGCGCCTTGGTGCCGTTCGTGGTCGTGATCACCACGGACTTCCCGGCGACGCGTTCAGGCGTATACTCCGTCGGCGAATTCCCAAGATCGAACCCGTCGATCCGTTTCCCGCCGCGCTCGCCTCCCAAAACGGACGTCCCCGGCGGCAATTCCGCAGCGATCCGCCGAGCTTCGTCGATTTCGAAGCACGGGATCACTTCCTTCGCCCCGGCGGCCAGCGCCGCGGTGATGGTCGTCGTGGCCCGCAGCACGTCGATTACCACCAACGTCGCGCCCGACAGGGCTTCCGGC
>JAWXBP010000129.1 GCA_034440135.1 Planctomycetia bacterium | reverse complement strand
TAGCGTGGCGTTCTCCCCGGACGGCGCGCGGATCGTCAGCGGGTCGGACGACAAGACCGTGCGGCTGTGGGACGCCCGGACGGGCGCCGAACTGCAGGTGCTCCAGAGCCACGAAGAATCCGTGACTAGCGTGGCGTTCTCCCTCGACGGCGCGCGGATCGTCAGCGTGTCGGTGGACAAGACCGTGCGACTGTGGGACGCCCAGACGGGCGTCGCCCTGCAGATTTTCCGGGGACACGAAAGCAATGTAAATAGCGTGGCGTTCTCCCCGGACGGTGCGAGGATCGTCAGCGGGTCGGCGGACAAGACCGTGCGGCTGTGGGACGTCCAGACGGGCGCCGCCCTGCAGGTTTTCCGGGGACACGAAAGCAATGTAAATAGCGTGGCGTTCTCCCCTGACGGTGCGAGGATCGTCAGCGGGTCAGGTAGTTTCGCTTCCAGGGACAATTCCGTGCGGCTATGGGATGCGCACACGGGTGTCGAACTGCACGTGCTCCAAGGCCACGAAGACTTTGTGCATAGCTTGGCGTTCTCCCCCGACAGCGCGCGGATCGTCAGCGTGTCGGTGGACAAGACCGTGCGACTGTGGGACGCCCAGACGGGCGCCGAACTGCAGGTGCTCCGGGGACACGGAATGTTGGGGGCTAGCGTGGCGTTCTCCTCAGATAGCGCGCGGATCGTCAACACTTCGGAGGAAAACACCGTGCGGCTGTGGGATGCGCACACGGGCGCCGAACTGCAGGTTTTCCGGGGCCACGAAAACTCTGTGAATAGCGTGGCGTTCTCCCCGGACGGCGCGCGGATCGTCAGCGGGTCGGCGGACAAGACTGTGCGGCTGTGGGACGTCCAGACGGGCGTCGCCCTGCAGATTTTCCGGGGACACGAAAGCAATGTAAATAGCGTGGCGTTCTCCCCGGACGGGGCGAGGATCGTCAGCGGGGGGGCAGGTAGTTTCGCTTCCAGGGACAATTCCGTGCGGCTGTGGGATGCGCACACGGGTGTCGAACTGCAGGTTTTCCGAGGACACGAAAGCTATGTAAATAGCGTGGCGTTCTCCCCGGACGGTGCGAGGATCGTCAGCGGGTCGGCGGACAAGACTGTGCGGCTGTGGGACGTCCAGACGGGCGCCGCCCTGCAGGTTTTCCGGGGACACGGAATATTGGGGGCTAGCGTGGCGTTCTCCCCCGACGGCGCGCGGATCGCCAGCTGGTCGATGCACGGCACTGTGCGGCTGTGGGATGTGCAGACGGGCGCATGTCTGGAGGTGATCAAAGGAACCGGCGATGTGAAAGCGATCGCGGCGGGAGACGTTCGATTTCCCTATCGCGCGTTGCCGCGTGAGCAGCAATCCGTCATCGAGACGTCGACCGGCGGTCGGCCGGTGGCTTGGCTTCCGGAATCGCTTTACCCGATCGACACCCATCCTGCCGGTCGCCTCTGGGTGGGAGCGAACGGCAATCATCTCTACCTGCTACAGCTGGAAGGTCCGCCGAATGCGACGGGGCGGTTACCATAAGCGCCGCTCCAGGAAGTAGGCGAATGCAAGCAAGTCGCGCCCGGACGAGAATCCTAAACCGAGAAATAGCAGGTCGCCTTTTTCAACCTCGTCATTCTTCGATCGACGCCGGAATTAGTAGGCGATTAAGCTGACGGCCGATGGATAGTGCCAACACCCATGACCGCGAGCAGTTTATTGCGTGACCTTGGTGCAGCGCCTTGGCGGGTCAGCTAGAATCCTAATGCTCAGGCAAATTGTGGCCTCCGGGCGATTAGCGGAGAGCGGAGGCAACGGCTTAACGAGGGACTAAGGCCGGATCGGGCCTCAGCTACTGGACGCGTTCGATGGCTTTCCGGATTCGACTGCCCTGATGGTGATGAAGGCGGCGACGACAAGTATCAGCACAATGCTCATTCATCGACGCCGATGGTCGTTCGTTATCGGCACCATCCGTACTTTAACTCCCCGGTAGAGATCGTACGGCCGTTCGGTCCCGGCCAACTCTTGGTGCGCGTTCGCGACAACGTCCAGTTCGTAATTCCCGAGTGGATGTTCGACGCGGCTTCTTGCAACGCCACCTGCGATGCCGAGCGTCCGTGCATCGCAGCTTCAGCTCTTCTGGCTCTTCGCAGCCTGCTGGATCATCAATCCTTGCTGTTTTCGTCCGGGGGCTCTACTGGTAATGCCGTGGGCAAGCCAGGAGACCAACATGGACAAGTCGACGATTCAACGAGCAACTCCGCGCCTTGCGATTGGCCTTGGAAAAGGCCCGTTACGAAGTGAGTCATGCACGTCGGCAGTACGATGCCGTGGACCCCGAGAATCGGTTAGTCGCGGGCGAACTGGAGCGACGGTGGAATGAAGCACTGGAGCAGTCTCTGGAACTCGAGTCTCGTCTCACCGAATTGGAGCGACGTCATTCGCCGCTAACCGATGCGGATATCCAGCGACTGTTGGAGTTGGGAAGCGACTTGAAGAAGTTATGGACGCATCCGTCGGTTACGACCGATCTCAAGAAGCGAGTCCTGCGTACGGTGTTGAATGAAAACGTGATCGTCGCGCACGACGACCCGCCGCGAAACGAACTTCTCTTGCATTGGCAAGGAGGCGTGCATACGAAGCTGTCCGTCCCGCGAAATCCGCGAGGCAAACATGGCCGAGCCACGAGCGGTGAGGCGATCGACGTCATTCGCGAACTCTCCAAGGTCTGTGACGACCGTGAAATCGCCCGCGTTCTCAATCGCTTGGGCTACCGCACCGGCCGCGACAACTCATGGCAGGCGTCGCGCGTCGCCGATGTTCGCCATCACTACCGACTTCCGAGCGGTCATCCAGCGACTGATGGACAAACGCAAACTACCCGCGACGCAACCCGTCAAATACGCGCCCTGGATCATCGAACGAGCCGACCTGGCACGACCTGACGTGCAAAAGGAAGTCGCAGCCGTTCATCGCGGCGGCCGTCGTCCGCTGACTCTTCGAGACCAACGCGAATTACCCCTGGATTAGCGACTCTATTGACAAGAGGTGGCATTATGGCGAAACGCTCCGGGGAAGATTGGCGAGATTCTTTTTGGGTGAGGGAGTCGGAATGACGGACCGAGAATTCATGGAACTCGCGCTCGAATTGGCCGCAAAGTCCGTTGCGGAACCCGGAAAGAGCAGTCCGAACGTTGCGGCTGTCGCGGTAAAAAACGGAGAACTCCTGGAGTCCGCCTTTCGCGGTGAACGGAAGCCTGGGGAGCATGCCGAGTACACGCTTCTAGAAGGCAAGTTATCCACAACGGATCTTAGCGGGGCAACGATCTACACAACCCTTGAGCCCTGCACGACTCGACGACGCGGATCTTGCCGTGTTCGTTACCCGCTCGTTTCTGACTCTGCGAACTCTTGCACCCTCCCATCGCTGACGCTCCGGGCTCGCTGACTTAGCGCCGCCGTGTCGCAATGGCGTGGTTGGTACGGCCGGTTGCCTGGCCGACGACGAGCCTTCGGACGAAGACGTTCGCCGCTACAATGCATCGACTTAGGTTGTTCCCTACTCACCACAAAGCTGCGGTCATGTCCGGCCGCAATTCGGCGGGCGGCAGGTGGCGCGAGCCGAATCGTAACGGAGTGTCGCCCGCCTTCGGGGGCTTTGAGGGGTTCGTTGGGTTTTGTTACCCGGAGCTCACGCTCCGGGCTACAACCTGGCGCCGCCCTTCGGGGGCTTGGAAGCCGAACAAAGCGGTGGAAGAATACTTCGACGCGTGTTCGGTACCGGTGAAAGCGTCTCGGAACAAATCAGACCGAGTTGAAGCCATGCCTCGCATATTCGCCGTTGTTCTGCTCGCCCTGCTCGTGCTTGAGCCGTCGCCGGTCGTGGCCCAGCAGGCCGCCGCCCAGCAGCCCGGCGAGAAGGAACCGCCGGAGGCGAGCCTTACCGAAGAACAAGTACGAGCCGAGCTCGAGCGGCTCGAGGTGCGGTTGAAAAACGCTCCGACGACCCCGGCGCTCCGGCGGCGAGGAAGGAATTTATTCAGATCTACGGTCAACTTGAGGAGTTGCGGGTCCGGCCGCGAGATGGCCGGGATAAGCTCAAGGCTCGGTTCGAAGAACTCGGCGCACGCGAGGACGTAATGCAATGGGTCGCCGAGTCCAACCGGCTCCACGAACAAATGAATAAACTTCGCTATCGCGACTTTTTTCTGATTCGCGAGGCGGGGCGACGGCTCGCCGAAGCTCGGCATGCCGAGTTGACCAAACTTGCGATCAAGGAAACGCCCGAACGCGACCGGCTCGGGCTCGACGTGCGCCGGTTTCCGCGAGTCGATGGCTCGACATCGACGCGGCCCCTGGCGGCCTTGATCGACTTGGCCCCAACCCATTGACAAATGCCAAGATTGGTCATCGACGAGCCTATTGCGACCGCTTATTATTCCGCCGACTCTGTCAGGCGGAATCTCAGCTAGTTCGTATTGGGGACATCCCTCAATCCAGCGATCGAACCCGGCTTCCGCCAACAGTTCGTTCAGCTTGCGATAAAACGGGTGACCCTGCGAACGGACCAGCATCTCCGTCGCCACAAACAACGATGCCTGACGCCGCTTCTTCCGACCCATCGCCATCGTGCAAGCCCTCCATGCTCGTCAAATCTCGCGGACGACGATAGCATAGCGCGAAGCGGGAATTCTTGAACGGTCTGCTAGACGGGCGGCAAGCGTGAGAATCCCCGCAGAAACCGCATGTTCGCGGCCTGCAGTTCGGGGCGTGGGGAGACGAGTTTGCTTCACGAGCGGCGCCGGCGTAGGACGGTGGGTCAAATTCGAAAAATGGGAGAGGCGCAGCGGACTATGCAACACGGGAAGATGATTGAAATCGATCGATGTCCTCACTGCAGAAGATCGCATCCCACGATGGAGCAACACTTTTTCCAGGGCAGTGCAGACCACCGCGGCAACAACCCACGGGAATGGGGAGCCTACCGCTGTGCGGGCTGCGGCGGATTCGTTACGGCCGCCACTGGGCCAAACTCGAATGCGATCGCTGACTTTTATCCAGCGATCGATAGAATCGATGAAGCCATTCCGGAGCGGGCGCGTGAATACCTAACTCAAGCGGTTGATAGCATCCATTCACCTGCCGGAGCCGTAATGCTTGCGGCGAGTGCGATTGACTCGATGCTTAAGGCCAAAAACTACAGAGACGGTGTTCTCAATTCACGAATCAAGGAAGCCGCTCGGGATCATATAATCACGCCCGAAATGGCCGAATGGGCTCATGACGTTCGTCTTGACGCAAACGATCAGCGACATGCCGACGACGCGGTACCACTTCCAACGGAAGACGATGCGCGCCGAGTGATCGAGTTCGCCGCGGCCCTTGGCGAGTTTCTTTTTGTTCTGCCCGCGCGAGTTCAGCGAGGACGGACGATCGGCCCGCCGTCGGACCCTAACATTTAGCGGCTCGATTCGCCGGCGGCGGGTGGTAGGTTCGGCAGTTCGCCGAATGGTCCCTCACCCTCCACGCCCGCGATCCGCCGTGCAGCGCATCGCCGCCGATTTCCGATGGCCGCCGGGCTTGGGTTAATGAGACTCCGCCCCAGCCGTGCACCGCGCGGACGGCCGCGAAACGAGACCCCGCAAAGTGCAGCGATCTGGGCGCGGGTTCGATTCCAAGATGGACAAGTTTGCGGAGCGTTTTTCGACCGGCTACGTTTGTGGGATGCCAAATCCACCCACGTATCTTTACAAGTATCGAGCCGCCAACGAGCGAACTGTCGCGGTCATTGAGCGAGGGGAATTGTATTTCTCGTTTGCTACCGATTTCAACGACCCGTTTGATTGCGTCCTGCGACTAAGCATGGACGGACCCGAGAACATATCGTTCATCCAGTCCCGGGTTTATGAATCGGCCAAAAAACGGTTCCCAAATCGTACCGAAGATGCTTGGCGGCGCGCCGCACTACTGACGACATCCAAGTACTACGAGACGTTGGCGGGTTCGATGTCGGCTATGCTTGAGGAAAAACTACAGAAAACGACGAGCGAGCGTATTTTGTCTCGCCGAACGGCCGGACAACATGCTGATGTGGTCTCACTACGCCGACCAACATCAGGGTGTTTGCCTGAAATTCTCCACTTTGGCAGATCCATTGAAACGATCGCAGCAGGTCAAGTATGACGACCTGTTTCCGACCCTCAGCGCTGCAAAAATAGTTCACGATGAAACAGTACGGAATCGTGGATCTTGGATGCTCCAAAAAGCGGAATGCTGGGAGTACGAATGCGAGTGGCGCGTTCTCGATTTCCGTCGCGGCAAGGGCGTGCGAAAAATTCCTCGCACTTCCGTGGCCGGGGTGATCCTCGGCTGCAGGGCGAGCCAAGCAACCGAGGATCGGTTTCGGGCATTGCTTCGGCATCGCGCGGCGAAGCTATATCGAGCCGAACTTGATAAACATCGATTTCAAATTCACGTTCGCGAACTTCAGAAATAGCGACCATGCCGACCGACCCGCCGACCACCCAGCAAGCCCTCCGCCGCTATCATGGCGAAACTGACCGGCCACGTCTGGTTGTTCGACGAATTGTTTCAGGCGGTTCTAGGCGATTAGAATGCCGGGATGGACGAGAAGTCGAATCCTTACCAAGCGCCATTGTCGGTCGGAGCCGGCCAGGCTCGTTGGAAACGGCCGGCCTTGATTGCGCTGCTGCTTTTGGCCGGCCCCATTGTTTTGGGGGCACATTTCGGCTTAGGATTTCTCCCGGCCGTCGGCATCGCGGTCGCTCTTAATTTTGCCATTCGCAACCTCAAGCGTTCGCAATTCGAGCACGGTGCGCCGATTAACGTGCGACCCTATTTCGTGCTCGCCATGCTTGAATTCGCCGCGTTCCTCTTTTGGTTGCGATACGGACGTCGCTAACACGCGTCGGACTTCCCGTGGTTCCGCCGCCCTGCACACAACAAGACACCACCCCCGCAGCGAATTGGGTGATCTAAGCCCGCCCATCGGCTAGGAAGCGGGGATGGGAGAGAGAAAGAAACTTTCGCTGGTCTGGCGCTTCGTGATTCTGTTTCTGTTGCTGCTCGCGATCATCGCGTCTTGCGACATGCTTTTCGTGGCAATGACGCGCTAGCCTGAACACGATTCAGCAGCGTTACGGCCGCCCGTCGGTTAGAATCCGGAGATGATCCTTGACCGGCCGCCGCCGCGATGCCTTTTGACTTTGCGGTCGTCTTGCTGCAGTGTTGGGGCATCCGGCTCATGCTACGTACTATTAGCGTTCATACCCGGCCGGCTCAGGAAGCTTCTCGGAGTGATTTCTAAGTTGAACGATTAGGCACGGCCGCCCGCGCGCCAGGTGCGGCAAGCCGCGGCGAAGCCCCCAGGATCAGAATATGCGCCCCATTTGCTTTCTCGCAGGCTTGCTCGGCCTCGTTCTTGCCGCATGCTCGGCCGCAGCGGCCCAGACGCCCGGGGCCGGGCCGGGCGACCGGATCAAGCTAACGCCGGCCGAAGAGACGGCCGTCGAGCGGTGCTTGTTGCGGATTCGCACGTGCCAATGCCCGGACGGCGGTTTGGGCGAAGAGCCCGTGGATCTCAATCGATTCAAAGCTCCGGGAAAGCACGTTGCGAGCATTTCACCGACTTACTCGCATTACGGCGCCCTGGCCCTGCTGGCGGCTCACGACCGGAAGCCGAACGCCTACGATCTGGCGATCGTCGAGAAGTGGCTCGTCTGGTGTGCCGAACATCAAGGGCCCCGCGGCTATTGGTGGTATCACTCCATCTCCTCCACCCATGGCCTGCACGCCAGTGATAACGTGGGCGAATACAATCGCTCGGCCGCCATGTTCCTGCTCACCGTGGGTCGATTCCAGCGTTCGGGCGGAACGGTTTCGCCTGCGATGGTTGCGGCGGCGACGAAGGCGCTGAAACTGCTGGCGGAACTCGCCGACGACGACGGCCTGACCTGGGAGACCCACGCCGCTCGGTTCAAGAACCTGATGCACAACCTGGAGGTTTACGCCGGGCTGCGCTCGAGCGAGGGTATGTTTGCGGCCGCCGGTGCCGCAACGGAAGCGGCACGGGCCAAAGCGCACGCCGACAAAATGGTAGGCTCGCTGCCGAAGCTGTGGCTCGCCAACGATGGACTGTTTGCGACCGAGTGGCGGGAAAACTCACGGTACCAGCGGGGACTCGCCAGACTCAATCCCAACGGCACGGCGCAGCTGTACGGACTGGCGTTCCTCGCTCCCAAGCGCGAGTGCTGGACCGCGGTCGAGCGCGAGTTCGCCCCCGAAAGCACGCCCGGAACGCGTGCGGGCGTCGAGCGTTGGCTGATGGCCGCCACCCGCTTCGGCGGCGACGACGTGGCCGATTGGCGACGAAAAACGGTCGACGAGGTGTACCAGGTTCCCGACTGCGCGATTCATCGGGCGGGCCTGATCACGCTGGGGCTGCTGGAAGGTGCCGATTGGATGCCGAGCGTCGCACAGGAAAACTCCGGCATTCCGATGTTCGTTCCTGGCGGGCCGATTGAAGTTACCGATATGGGTATCGGTCGCGGCTGGTCGGTCGACGCCGCTCCGGAGGCCGACATTGCGACGATGCACGTCGGCCTGTGGATCCGCCGCGTCGTGGCGGCCGACCCGGCGGAGGAACACTTCGTCAAACTGCAGTTGGAGCCGATCGAACTCGACACGGGTAAACGGCTGACGCCGACAGCGCGACCCGGCGAAAATCGGTTTCTCGAGGGACTCATCCGCACGAAAGACTGGAAAACGGCTCGCGGCAACGGGGGACCCGTCGTCAGGCTGGTGCTCGACGCGCCCGACCGCGGTGCCGCGAAGATCAAGTCGCTGAAAGGCACGGCGACGGTTGCGCGGGTGAAGCTGACGCCGCTCGAACTCGGCGATGCCGATGCGCTGATCGGCAAGAAGGTCGAGCATCCGAAGCTGGAAGACTTTCCGATTCGCGCGTCGGTCTATACGAGAGACGGCACGACGACGCTCAAGCTCAAGCTCCCCAGCGACGACGATCGCGTGGCCGAGTGGGGCCTGGTGAAAGGGGGACGACTGCTCCCACACAGGCTCGAGCAGCGTAAGCGCATGGAAGGGGTCCGGACCCTGACTAAGATTTACGACGGTCTTCACGAGAAGACGGCGACCCTGCGTTTGATACTCGCCGAACCGGTCGAGACGGAAACGATCGAGTTTGAGTTCAAAGACCTGCAACTGCCGTAGGGCGTCGGAGGGTGTCCCGCGACGATCCGTTGGAGACTTCCAGTCGGATGCCGAGTTTTCCTTGCGGGCAAACGATGCGTCCGCAATTCATCGCCGTCTAGTTTACGTCGGCCGACGCCGGCTCACTGCGAGTGCGGTAGAGAAACGCATCGGAGGTAAGCAGCGTCGTGAGCAGCGCTTTCATGCTGCCGCCGCCGTCTTTGTAGGCGCGGTAGGCCGCTTGAAGCACGGGGGCGTCGTTGAGGGTTTCGTTGCGGCCCATCCAGAAGCGGAACGCGTGGCGGACGAAAACCTGTTCGGGACGACGACTTTCCGCGAGCTTATGAATCAGGTCCATCGCGTCGGCGACTTTGCCGTCGAGTGCAGGCTCGCCGGATTCAATGATCTCGCCCGTCGTGTCGACCGGTTTGTCGAGTTCCGTCTTTCGGAACAGGCCGGCGTGATTGTACATTTCGAACGGCAAGCCGAGCGGGTCCATCTTCTTATGGCACGTCCAGCAGTAGGTTTCCCGCGTGACACGCATCCGTTCGCGCAGGGTGTGGTCCGGTTCATCGGGGAGCATCGCATCCACCGTGATCGGCACATCGGGGATGCCGCCGCCCAGCAGTTTTTCGCGAATCCATTTGCCGCGACGAACGGCGTGGTTGTCGACGGCATCGGAATGTGAAACGAGCCAACTGGGATGCGTCAGAATACCGAGGCGTTGACCTACCGGGACCGTTGCCAGGATGCGATCGGGTACCATCGACCCGTTACCAAAGCTGCGCCGACTCACGCGCGCTGAAATGGGCGGACCGGATAAAGTCGCTTCCGTGACATTGTAATTCTCAATCGGTTCTTTCGCGTTCTTGGCCGTCGATTCCTTCTTCTGCGCCGCCGCGGCTCTCGCCTCCGCCCGGGTGCGTTGCTCGCCCAAGTAAAGATTGTCGGCTTTGGTTGCGACGACTCGATCGGTCGTGAGCAGCCGCTTCAGGACATCCTTGTCGTCCTGAAGAATCAGCTCGATCAGACGATCGGTGCTCGCCGTTGCGTCGAACATGGCGCGGTAATGCGACGATCCGCGGTTGCTCACGCCCGTCGCGTTCAGCGCTTTGCCGTCTTTGCAAATGTAGCCGCCGAGGTCGTAGTCGAAGTAATCGCGGAAGAATTGCAAGATGCGCGGCTTGCGGACGGCGTCGTCGGCCAGCATTCGTTCGACCTCGCGTCGGACATCGTCCCGCGTTTGCATGCGCCCTGCGACGATTGCCTGCCGCAGTTCTTCATCCGGCTTGACGTAACTTAGCGCGTGATTGACCGCGAGCCCCAGTTCCCAGTCTTGGAGCATGACGCGACCGTACCGATCGGGCGTGCCGCTCTCGACAAGTTCGGGACGGAAGAGCGCATCACGATCGAGGAAGATGGACGACAAGCCGAGAACGGCGCCGTCTTCTTTGCCGAGCTTCTTGATGGAGTTTTTGACGATCGAGAGGTAGTCGTCCGACTCCGATTCGGACGGCGGCCGGAAGGCCAGGGCTTCGAATAGGTAGTTTACCGCCGCACGCAAACGCTCGTCCGTCGCTCCCTCTTCTTTCATCAGGTCGTAGACGGGCGTCCGCGGTCGCAAGAACTTGGTGCTGTAGACCAGACTTGTAGGAAGGCCGCGAAGATCGCCCTGCATTTTGTCGGCGATGGATGCGGGATCGTCCGTGATCTGATACGGCTCGGCGATGCTCAGCGGCCCGTAAGCCATATAGCGGATGATGTCGTCGGCGATGTCCATGATCTGCGTGGCTTCGGCGCTGTTGACCGAATAGAAATCCGGATAATTCTTCAACCCGTGATTGCGCGCCGAAGCCAGGACGGCGGGGACGCTCTTGACCGCAGTGGCATAGGCCACCGTCCCGCCTTGCCATTGGATGATGTTATCGGTGCCGAAGTACAGCTTGAGTTCGCCGCCGTGGTTGGTGGGAACGGAGTCGCCGTGCGCGCGCAGGCCGGGATTCTTCGGATCGAATTTCGGCTCCGTGTTGATTAATTCATTGAGCCGCGTGACGTGCTCTTGCGGCGTCACTCGCCAGAGGCGAGCCGGCGACGATGTCGGGGCGAGTCGGATGCCGTCGGGCAACGGACCGAAAAGGAGATCGTGATCGACGAAATTGCCTTTATCGGGATCGAGATGGGCGCGGAACCCGCCCTTATCGCGCAGCACGCGCGAGAGTTCGCCGATGATCCAGTCGGAAAACTGCAGCCGCTCGATGACGCCGGGCTGTTCCGCATCGCGAGGGGGCATCTCCTTCAAGGCGACCTGAGCCCAGACGCTCTTCCAAATGGCGGCATTGACTTCGTCGACCGACCCGAGACTTTGGAGCGAAAGGTTGCCTTCAGGTTCCGTCTCGCCATGACAATCGACGCAGTGGCGAACAAGAAACGGTCGGGCAAAACCGGCGAAATCACGGTCGATCTTTTGGCCCGGCGTATAAGTCTCGGCGATTGCGACGGACGACATGCCGAACGAAAGCGCCAACGCCCAGACCATTCCGGTTCTGCTCATGCCAATACTTCCTTGAGCGGTCCGGTGCCGGAATCGAACCTTCCGGCCAGTTTTTCGTCCATGTTGAAGGAATCCACGTTTTGGCCTGCGGAGCGGAGTAGCGTCGTATAAAGCGCGTTGATCGGTCGCTTGCCGTCGAGCTGCGTGAAGCATCCGGTCTTGAACAGGCCGCCGCAGTTGCCCAGGAGCAAGACCGGCCAGTTCGCGCCGTTGGTGTGCTGCTTGTCGGCGTTGTTGCTGGTGTAGACGATCAGGGTGTGATCCATCATCGTGCCGCTCCCTTCGGGCACTCGCTCCAAAGCTTCCATCATCCGCACGAGCATGCGACTGTTGTACTGACGGATCTTGATCCAGATGGGGTTGTCGGGCTGCGCCATGTGGCCCAAGTTATGGCCCTGCTGTTCGACGCCCAGCCCTTTCCAAGCGCCAAAGATTTCGCCTCGTCCGGACCCGATGGTCAGCGTGTTGGTAATGCCCGACGCAAGCGCCGAGATGCCCAGATCGAGCAAGACGTCGTGCCAGTCGGTTTCGAACTTTGGTTTGGTGAAGCGTTCGTCGATTTTTGGTGCGAACTTACGCAAATGATCGGCGACCGTGTCGAGGCGATCGCGCAGGCCGTTCACGTCTCTGAATCCCTGGACGTACCGCCCATAGCGGTGCGCTTCCGCGCTCGGCAGCGATCGGCCTTCGGCCGCGGCGAGCGTTTCGATCTGAGTCAACACGTTCGACCGCGCTTCGTGCTGAAGCCGGATGTCGCCGGTGGAAATGCCGCCGTACAGCAGCTGATAGAGGTGATTCGGATTCGAATACATGAAGATGGGCTGCCCGGCGCCGCCGGCGGACAGCGTGGCGATCGTGGGCTTGGTCGTCATGTTCTCGATCGAGTCCATGCCGATGCAGAGGTGAGGTAGCAACGTCTGCGGCAGGGCCTTGCTCAGCTCGTAGTCGATCGTCGAGGCGCTCGGCGGAACACCGTCGCCCCCGCGATAGCCGCCGAGCGCACCGAAGAAGGCGCTGTGCGACGGGCTGGTGTGCGTGCCGTGCAGGCCGTTGATAATGTGCAATCGTTCTTTGTAAGGCTCAAGCGCCTCGATGGGCTCGGGAAGCCTGGCCTTCGCCAGGGATCCGCTGCGGGTCATCCCGGCGGGAACGCAGGTCGCCGGATCGAAGCCCTGATTCTGCAGAAAGAAGACGATTCGCTTCGGAGCCCCGTTACCGGCCGGCGACGCCATGAGACGATCGGGAAGAAGCGAGAGGCCGAGCGCGGCACCGGAACCGACCGCCATTTGGTGCAGCATTTCTCGACGATTGAGCATGATGATTCCTTGGCGAAATTGACGGTCGGGCTGTTTGCGAAATGGATTGGCGGAGGTCTTGATCTGCTGAAAGCCGTTGAATCTACCGTCCTCGCGTTTGTTTGCCGAAAGGTCTACGGCGCGAATGGCGAAGCGAGGAGAATGGCCGGACCACCTTAGAATAAGATGCTTCAACGCCGTCAAAAATTTTATTCGCGTCGTGAAATTGCCGCAACTCACAAGTGGGTAATATCTTGCGACAAAACGCCGACACTTCACGATGCGATAGGACGCTCGTTGCGGATTTGGCGATTCTGAAAGGGGCACCGTTTGCCAGAGCCTGACGACGCTAAAGCTCAAGAGAACGAAAGTAACGCCGGCACAAATCGCCGACCTCCGGCAGGCCCTGCCCCAGTGCAAAATCACCTGGGACGATCCGGCCTTGGCGACGACGCCGTAGGTCGCTGTTCTCCCTCCTCCGCGAGGGCGGCCGGAGCGGAGATGGCTCCGTGCGTGTTTACCTGCGACCAACTGAACAACCCGAACCATGGCCCCTTGAACCCGGCCCGCCGCTGGAATAGCCGGGCTCGGCGGAACCTCAAATCCGCACGGCGCCGCGTGGCCGCGGCAGCTAACACGCGAGGCTAACAGGAATTGCCCACTGCCCTCGGCGTCACGGGCTGTTACGATATAAGTGTGGCAGCCGTTACGACATAAGCGTGGGTTGATATCAACTC
>JAWXBP010000128.1 GCA_034440135.1 Planctomycetia bacterium | reverse complement strand
ATTAGAAGCTGAGACATATTTGTACAGCATGAGTTGTTCCAGGCAGTTTTCAGCTCGAAGGAAGCAACGGCTCACATTTCTTCGATTCTAGGCGGTAATGCGCTAGATCGCAATTTGTTGGTTCCGCCGAGAAATGAGGCGGCGTTGCAATTTAAGAGAGCAGGAGTCACATTCTTAAGCTTGCTGAGCGGGCCTAGAACGCCCGGCCGGGCTCCCATCGGCATTAACAATTCGTCCTGCTGTTTCGCGCGTTGCAAGTAGAATGATCGCTCACCGAACGCTACCATAGGCTCAAACAGACGCGCTCACCACCTTTTGGCCTACTCAGGCGGAGTTTCCCTACCCATGCGTCGTCCCCTTCATCTGCTGGCCGGTTGTTGCGTTACGGCTTTGTCCCTTATCCTGACGGCCTGCGAGCCGGCGAAGCCGGTTGCTACCGGTCCTGTGGAAGTGCCGAGCGATCCGCTGGGCGTCCCCGCTGACGAGCAAGCCGGCGCTGCGTCCACGAATTCGGAGAGTGAGCCCACGATGAAGATGACCAAGGAACCGTTTGGCAGGACCGCCGCTGGCCAAGAAGTCGATCTCTACACGCTGACCAACGCCAATGGTATGCGCGTGAAGATCATGAGCTATGGCGCGATCGTCGTCAGCGTCGAAGTGCCCGACCGCGATGGCAATGTCGCCAATGTAAACCTGGGCTTCGACAACCTCGAGATGTACTTGAAAGGCCACCCGTATTTCGGGGCGACCATCGGCCGCTACGGCAATCGCATCGCCAAGGGGAAGTTCACGCTCGACGGGAAGGAATATACGCTGGCCGTCAACAACGGTCCGAACCATCTGCACGGCGGCTTGAAGGGTTTCGACAAGGTCGTGTGGAAGGTTGCCGCAGGCACCGTCGACGATGAGCAGCAGGCGGCTCACTTGATCCTTCATCACAGCAGTCCGGACGGGGATGAAGGCTATCCTGGGAAGTTCGACGTGACGGTCATTTATACGCTCACGGATGAAAACGCGCTGCAGATTCACTATCTGGCGAAGACCGACAAACCGACTGTCTTCAGTCTCACCAATCACTGCTATTGGAACCTGGCCGGCGCCGGCAATGGCGACGTACTGAAGCAAGAGCTCACGCTGAACTGCGACAAGTATCTGCCGATCGACGCGACGCAGATCCCGCGCGGCGAAGAGCGCGACGTCACCGGCACGCCGATGGATTTCCGCAAGTCGACGGCAATCGGCGCGCGAATTGCGCAGGTGGAAGGTGGCGGCTACGATCACTGTTATGTCATCAACGGTTACGACGGCAAGTCGCCGCAGTTGGCGGCCCGCGTGGTTGATCCCGCCAGCGGGCGCGTGATGGAGATCACGACCACGGAGCCCGGCATCCAGCTTTACACCGGCAACGGCCTCGGCGATGACGCCGGCAGCGCGCACGCCGGCAAGCACGGCGCTTTCTGCCTGGAAACGCAACACTATCCCGACAGCCCGAACCAACCGAAATTCCCGAGTGTCGTGCTCAAGCCCGGTGAGAAGTACGAAAGCACGACCGTGCATCGGTTCTCGGTTCAGAAGTAACGTCGAGAAATCGAAAAACCACTTCATGATGCGAGGGAATCGCTACACTAGCCCGACGCGCAAGCGCGGGGGCGTGAGCGTTGGCCAAGAGTACACGTCGTACTCAATTCGACTTCCGCTCCCCCTCGCTTGCGCGTCGGGCTAGTGTGATGCCGATTGCATTTGTCGAACGCTGCAAACATCTCCGAATCCCGAACTGCATCCGCTTGTCACTTCACTCCATGCGACTTTCCACCGGCGTACCTGGCCTCGACGAATTACTGGGCGGAGGGTTGTTACCGGGGACGTTGACCGTGGTCGTAGGGGCGACCGGGATCGGCAAGACGCAACTCGGGCTGCAATTCGCCGAGGCCGGTGCGAAGCAGGAAGGCCGACGCGGCGTGCTGTTCGATATGAGCTCGCGCGGCGATTCTCAGAGCCATGTCGAGTATGCGCAGCGGATGTTCGATTGGCCGATCAATCCAGTTCACTCGGAACGCGAGGCGACGCCTGAGGAGATATACGATGCCGCGTCGCCGCTGGGCGACTACCTGCGCGTGTTCGAATACTCCGGCCGTCGCGTCACGCGCCGGGACCTGGGCATGGAAGCCTGGCAGGACTGGCAGGCGGAGTTGGCGAAAAAGCTCGGCGTGACTATCGGCTTTTTCTATCGCCATTTTCTCCGCGGCGTGCGCCGCGCAGTAATCGACGGCATCGAGCCGGTCGATCGGCCCAGCGACTCGATCCAATTCGAGTTGTTCGAGTACGTCTATCACCAAATTCTGCGCAAAGATCCCGACTGGGTCGCGCGCGATCTCTTGCGCGAACATTACCGAGAGTATGCCGCGCAAGCCGCCGCGCAGAGTTATGCGTCCAACGCTATCGGCTGCGTGTTGCTGTACACGACGCATGAGACGATGCTGGAGCGACTGATCGATCGCCCGCTCGACGAGGGCGATATCCTCTCGAACGCCAACACGGTGATCCTGATGGGCAAGCTCCGCGACGGCCTCAAGACCACGCGGGCGCTCTACATCCCCAAACACCGCGGCAGCGCTGCAGCAGAAGGACTGTTCGAATTCGAGATCGGCGAACAAGGCCTGCGCGTGAAACCGTCGGCATGAAGTGACACACATTGACTTCATCGACCATGGAACGCTACATCACCCCCGCCCAAGCGCGTGAGATCGACCGCCGCGCCGTAAGCGAGTGCGGCATGTCCGGACTGGTGTTGATGGAGAATGCGGCGCGCGGGGCGCTCGACGTCTTGTTGCGATTGGGCGTTAAAGGACCGATCGCGATCTGCTGCGGCTGGGGCAACAACGGCGGCGACGGGCTCGCGATGGCGCGACTGTTGGACGCCGAGGGCTACGAAGTCCGCGTGGCGCTCTGGGCGTTGAATTCGGAATTGAGCCCCGACGCTTCGACGAATCTCGGCATCCTGCGGCACTGCAACGTGCGCCTGGAGCTGTGCGCACCAGCCGATCTGCTGGAGCTGCATCCGGCATTGTTGCAGGGCGCCGATTGGGTCGTCGATGCGCTCTTCGGCACCGGATTCCGCGGTGCATTTCGCCCGCCGTACGGCGCCGTGGTCCGCCAATTGAATCAAGCCACCGCGCGGCGATTGGCGATCGACGTACCGAGCGGGCTCGATGCCAACACCGGTCACGCGGCGGAAAACAGCTTCCGCGCCGACCACACGGTAACCTTCGTGGCCCCCAAGATTGGATTCCAAAATCCCGTTGCGGCGCCCTATCTCGGACAAGTCCATGTCGCCCAAATCGGCGCCCCGCGAAGGTTGATCGACGACGTCCTACGCGATTGAACCGCCGAGGCGCGGAGACGCAGAGGTTTACCCCGCGAAACACGCGAAATGACGCGAAAAGAGGAAGCAATGAATGGGGGGAAATCGTGGCAGTGATATTGAATTCGTGCCAAGCTCCCGCACCTCTACCTCCCCTCCTTCACTTTTCGCGTTGTTTCGCGTGTTTCGCGGGCTAAACCTTGCCGGAATTGACGTAGCCTCGTCGCGGCGGAATGTGGGATAATTTGGCGGTTTCCTGACGGGCCTGTGAACGGAGTCTTGGCTGGATGCGGCGGTTATCGCAGTACCTGGGGTATGTGACGGCGCGGGTGCTGATCGCCGTCGTGCAGGCCGTGCCGCTGGAATGGTGCGCGGAGTTCTCGCGCTGGATCGGCGTGCTGGCCGTCGATATCCTGCGCGTTCGCCGTGGCGTGATCGACGAAAATCTCCGCCATGCCTTCCCGGATTGGACCGATGCCCGACGAGAGCAGTTGGCCCGCGACATGTGGGCGCATCTGATCCTGTTCGTCTGCGAGGTCGCCCATGCGCCGCGGAAAATTCATGAGACGAACTGGCGCGACTATATCGAACTGCGCGGGGCCGCCGATTTGATGCGCGGTCTGCTCGACGACCGGCCGCTGCTGATCGTTTCCGCCCATTTTGGCAACTTCGAAATCGCCGGGTTCGCGCTCGGTTTGCTCGGCTTCCCCACGTATGCCGTGGCGCGCGTGCTCGACAACCCCTACCTGGATCGCTGGATCAACCGGTTCCGCGGCTCGACCGGTCAGCACATCGTTCCCAAAAAGGGCGGTTACGAGGAGATCATCCGCATTCTCACCGCCGGCGGGACGATGACGTTTCTGGCCGATCAATATGCCGGCTCGAAGGGTTGCTGGGTGGAATTCTTCGGCCGCCCGGCCTCGGCCCATAAGGCGATCGCCCTCTTTGCGTTGGATCACGACGCGCGCGTGGCGATCGGCTATGCCCGGCGAGTGGGGCCGCCGTTGCACTACGAGATAAACTCGCAGAACTTCGCCGATCCCCGCGACTCGGCCCAGAATGTCGCCGGGATCCGCGAACTAACGCAGTGGTATACGGCCGAAATCGAGCGTTTCGTCAGAACGGCCCCGGAACAGTACTGGTGGCTCCACCGCCGCTGGAAGGATAACCGCCCCGCCCGCCGCCGCCGCGCCGCGTGACTGGCACGAAAACGGAAAAGCGTTCTATAATCAGCAGGAGTGGCGAGTTTGAAGTTTTCAGCGTTCCGTTTTCAGTGTTGCGGTTCGCAGTCCGCATTGAAAACTGAACACTGAAAACTTCAAACTCTTCTCCCGTTCAAATAATTACCTCCCCCCGGACTCACCTCATGCCCTCCTGGCTTCGTGTCGCCGCGGTGACCGATTTGGCCGACGGCGCGGCGTTGGAGTGCGTGGCGGGGGATCGGATCGTGGCGTTGTTCAACGTATCGGGCGAAGTCCATGCGTTAGACGGCGTGTGTCCCCATCAAGGCGGACCACTCGGCAAGGGACAGTTGACTGGCGGAATCGTCACTTGTCCCTGGCATGGCTGGCAATTCGACGTGCGGACCGGCCAACATCAGCTCAGCCCGTCGATTTGTCAGCCGTCGCTGGCAGTCAAGATCGCGGGAGACGATATCCTGGTCGCGCTGGAATGAGTTCTCCGCAGCTTGACAGTCAGGTCTCCTCCGGCGCGATCGAACTGCGGCCGTTCCGCAATGGCGATCCGCCGGCGTTGGTCGAGATCTGGCGATCGCAGCCGGCGCAGCGGGGACTCAATCAGCCGCTCACGGTGGCGCAGCTGGAAAGCTTCGTCCTCTCCAAACCGTATTTCGACGCCGATGGCGTGATCGTCGCCGTCGAGGCTGGACACCCGGTCGGCTTTGTTCACGCGGGCTTCGGCGCGAGCGAAAATCAGTCGGGGCTCGATCGCCAACTCGGCGCGATCTACGCCCTGCAAGTCCGGCCGGCGCAGCGAAATACCGAAGTGCCGGGGTTGTTGCTCGCGGCTGCGGAAGCATATCTCGCCTCGCAAGGTTCGCAGGTGTTCTACGCCGGAGGCATTCGACCGCTGAATGCGTTCTACCTCGGGCTCTACGGCGGTAGCGAATTGCCCGGCGTTCTGCACTCGGATCTGTTGAGCCACCAGTTCTTTCAGGCGCACGGGTATCGCGAGATCGATCGCGTCGCCATCCATCAGCGGGAGTTGCTTGGCTTCCGCGCGCCGATCGATCGCCAGCAGATGCAACATCGCCGCAACCTCGTGGTGCAGGCGACGCACGACCCGACGCCAATCTCCTGGTGGGAGGCCTGCACCTACGGCTGTTTCGAGCGGAAACGTTTCGACCTGCTGCCGCGCACTGGCGGACCGGCGCTGGCTTCGGCGATGTCGTGGACGATGGAACCTTTGGGGCACTCCTGGGGCGTGCATGCCGTCGGCGTGACTGATCTGGAGGTTTTGCCTACGCACCGCCGCCAAGGACTGGCCATGTATCTGCTCAGCGAGGCCTTCAAACAACTCCACGACGAGGGCATCGCTGTCGTCGAAGTGCAGACGATGCAGCAAAACGCCGCAGCCATGGCCCTCTACGCCAAGCTCGGCTTCCACGTCGCCGACCACGGCTCGGTGTTTCGAAAGGAAGCCTGAGACGTCGCGGCGACGACTACGTCGTCTTACAAAATCTCCTCCACTAGCCCGTAGCGCCAGCGAGGGAGAATTGACGCTGCCTACATCGACACGATCAAACTCTCAACCTCGTTGCGTCCAGGTCTTCTCTTCGACGTCGTTGAGAGTTTGATCCAACTCCCTGCGGCGACGTCAGCTCCCCCTCGCTGGCGCTACGGGCTAGTATGGAGGCGGTCTCGTCCAAGTTGCCGCCACGCACCGTGCTTTCATGTCCGACGTTGTTGACGCCGCCGATCCGCCGCGCGGCGTGACCTATCGTGAAGCTTTCTGGGTCTGGGCGAAGATCGCCGCGCTCAGCTTCGGCGGACCGGCCGGGCAAATTGCGGTGATGCATCGCATTTTGGTCGAGCAAAAACGCTGGATCAGCGAGCAACGCTTTCTCCATGCGCTGAATTTCTGCACGTTGCTGCCGGGGCCGGAAGCACAGCAACTCTGCATTTACATCGGCTGGCTGCTGCATCGGACGCTCGGCGGGCTGACGGCCGGAATTCTGTTCGTGCTGCCGGGCTTCGTGTCGATTCTGGCTTTGAGCGTGCTCTACGCGGAATATCAAGACACTGAGTTTATCACTGCGCTTTTTTACGGACTGAAACCCGCAATTGTCGCCGTCGTACTGGAAGCGGTGCTGCGGATCAGCAAACGTGTGTTGAAGAACGGAGTGATGGTCGCGATCGCCGCCGCCGCATTCGTCGCCATTTTTGCTTTCCATGTGCCGTTTCCGTTGATTGTATTCACGGCTGGCATGATTGGCTTCTGTGGCGGGCGGTGGCGTCCGGAGACGTTTCACCTCATGCGCGGTCACAAGGCGGACGCCACGGCGTTTGTGCTGACGCCGGTCGTTGACGAAACGGCGCTCACGCACATCGCGCCCAGTTGGCGTCGCACCTTGCGCGTCGGCGTCACGTGCCTGTTGCTGTGGTTCGTGCCGCTCGCAGCGCTCACGGCCTGGCTGGGGCGCGAGCACGTGCTGGTGCAGGAAGGCGCTTTCTTCAGCAAGGCGGCCGTCGTCACCTTTGGCGGCGCCTACGCCGTGTTGCCCTACGTCGGGCAACAGTCGGTCGAGAAATACGGTTGGATCCAAGAAGGCGAAATGATCGACGGCCTCGGCATGGCGGAGACCACGCCCGGCCCGTTGATTCAAGTCGTGCAATACGTGGCGTTTCTGGGCGCTTATCGGCACCCGGCGCCGTTTTCACCGATCGCAGCGGGCGTCGTCGCCTCGTTGATCACGACCTGGGTGACTTACGTGCCCTGTTTTCTTTACATTTTCGTCGGCGCGCCGTACGTCGAGCGCTTGCGCAACAGCGCCCTCTGGAGCAGCGCCCTTTCGGCAGTCACCGCCGCGGTCGTCGGCGTGATCCTCAACCTGGCAATCTGGTTCGCCCTCCGCACGCTGTTCAGCGAACGCAACCCTTGGTCCTTCCCCGGCGGCGAGATCGACGTCCCAGTGTGGCGCACGATCGATTGGGCCGCGGCGACGATCGCTGCCGCCGCCGCCGTGATGCTGCTGCGTTTTAAGTGGAATCTGTTCCTAGTGCTTGGCATCTGCGTGGCAGCCGGCATCGCAGTGCGGGCTTTCTAGACTTCCTTTGGGCGAACCACACGACCCCGGCGTTTGTCCGCGATGTTATAATCTCGGGCGACGACCTTCAATTTCGGAGACGCGGCGAATGGCTTTGCTGGGCGTGAATATCGATCATGTGGCGACGGTCCGCCAAGCGCGGCGGACCTATGAGCCGGACCCCGTTTGGGCGGCGGCGCTCGCCGAGATCGGCGGTGCGGATGGGATTACGATCCACCTTCGCGAAGACCGCCGGCACATCATCGATCGCGACGTCCGCGTGCTGCGCGAGTCGGTTCACGTGAAACTCAATCTGGAGATGGCCTGCTGCGACGAGATCGCCGCGCTGGCCTGCGAAGTGAAGCCTCACCAGGTGACGCTCGTGCCGGAGCGGCGCGAGGAAGTGACCACCGAAGGCGGACTCGACGTCGTCTCGCAACGTGAACGCGTGGCTTCGACGACGGCGAGATTGCAGCAAGCGGGCATCGAGGTGAGCCTGTTTCTCGATCCCGATCCGCGGCAAATCGCCTTGGCGGATCAGCTCGGCGTCAACGGCGTCGAATTGCACACCGGCGCGTACGCTTTGGCGCAAGGCAAGCAGCGCGAACACGAGTTGCAACTGCTGCGCGAGGCCGGGGCCGCCATTGTCACGGCCGGCATGACGCTCCACGCCGGGCATGGCCTCAACTATCAGAACGTCCGCCCGGTAGCCGAAATTCCGCACATGTGCGAGCTAAACATCGGCCACAGCATCGTCGCCCGAGCCATCATGGTCGGCATGGAACAGGCCGTGCGCGAGATGAAGCGGCTGATTTCGCAACAATAGCAACCCGGCGCTACGGATTGTTGTTCTTCTCGAACATCACGCGTTGTGTTTTATCCACGCGCCGAGCCTTTGTGCGCACTGCGACGTGATTCTGAATTAGTGCGCAAGTCTCTATGCCGCCACGCATTGACGTCGTCCGAGCGCGGCTCGTCGGCTGAATGGCATCCCGTTTGCCTTTCCCTCCTCTCAACGTCCTTCTCCCAGCCGACCGGGAGAGCCTTAGTCCCCTCGGGCTCTCCCGGTTCGGCGAAGGACGCCCTCAGCTTGCTGTCGGCAAACGCCATCGCACACTATTTGAGCCCTCTTCATGACTTTGCACGCCCGCGACCTCGTCGAGCTGGCCGCGCTGGTCGCCCATCATGGCCCGGTGATTGTCGGCGGGCGATTCGAATTTTCCGGCGAGTCCTTGGAGCAATACTGGGTGGCGTCGAAATGCCGCCTGGACCGCTGGCTCCGCTCGCTGCAACCGCGAATGGTCGAAACCAGCCATCCCCGCGATCGCGCGGCGAACTTGCCCGGCCTGGTGGAAGAGATCTTCACCAGTGAAGTACTGACCCGCGTGTGGACGGCCATCCTCGCGGCGCGGAGCGCGTTGCACGGGCAAAGCGATGGCGAAATGATCGCCCGCAGCGTGATGCTCTCGCATATGGAGGCGCGGAATCGCGCCTTAAAACTACTTTTGCACGGCGCCCATTTCTCTCCGGAAACGGCCGTCGAACTCAATCGCTTACGTCGCCGTTCGGAACGTTGGTCCGACGTTCTGGTCGGACGATTGCTGCAAACCGCCGAAGTGGCGACATTCGCCGTGGATAGTGAACGAGCACGAGAGTTCGCGCTCGATCTACACTATCAAGCCGGCTTGATCAGCGACGCGCAAGTCTGGGGCCTCTTACTCGCCTCCCTGCGCGCCGCGTTTCGCCGCAGCCTGACCGATCCGAGTCCGAACGCCGATCTGAACGAACGCATCGCCGCCGGAGTGCTCGGCTGCTTTGGGCCGGAACTCTACAACGATGCGGGAGAGTTCCACTCTCTGCGTATGTTCCGCTGGCTCAACAACATCACGGACAGCCCCGCGGATAAATCGCAGCTATTCCCGAGCGACCGACTCTATCCGTCGGCAGCAAAGCCGGAACCGAAGGCGGATTTGCCGCCAAGCCGGGGGACGGCGAGCGGGCCGCGATTTTGATCGCTATGCGTTCAACTCGCTTGCGACCCGCCTTCCAAGAAGAATTCTTGTTCTGGATGGAGTTCATGCTTACGCGCCAGTTGCTCGTCCGTCGTGAAGAGCACGAGCGTCCGTGTTCTGTTAGTAGCGTCGTCGTCGACTTGAACGCCATCGCTTAACATGGCGTCCAGCGTCGCGTCTGTGCGACGCCATTCCGCGACCAGATTACTGACGGGGCGTTCAAACCCGAGCACATGCAAATCGGGTCGAACGATCATAAATCGTTGGTCGCCGCTATGCACGAGATGCCAACTCTCCTGGTATCGCGATCGTACGAACGGATCTAGTTGCGAGGCGAATTCGAGCGGCAGTTGGCGTGCCCGGATCAGTTCTTGAACGTCGGCCAAGTCCTTCACACGGTGCGGACTCGTCATGCCCGACGCAAGTTTCAATTCAACGAGTTTCGGCAAGCTGATGACGCGAACGCCATCCACTTCGATCGAAACGTCTTCCGGCCTCGGAAACGAAACCGGCTTGGGTTTCCCGTCGCCGGGGAACTGCCCGGACAGCAAGAACTCGATTCGCACGCCGTGCTCCGTGTCCCGCAGATTCTTACTTCGTGCGAATGGCGTGACATAGCCGCGCCCTTCTAGTTCATCATGAATGCGCTGCAGGGACTCCGTGGCAATCAGGATGTCCACGTCCTCGGTGAAACGTCGCACGCCATGAGTAAACAGCGCCATCCCGCCGACAATCGCGTAGGAAATGCCAAGTTCCTCAAGACGCTGCGCAATGCGACGCAAAGCGGTTTGCACCGCGCCGCGGTCTTCGAAGAAAATGCTGCCTTCGGTCAAGGCCCACTCCAAGTTCGAGGCGAGTCGATCTTCGTAGCTGATCATCGCGCACGTCCAAGGGCGACTGCTGATTGACGTAGGACCATTCCCTAGATTCTACCGCGCCGTTTCGCAGGAATGTATCGCTGGCCACTCTTTTTGGCTCCCTCTACTCCACTTCAAAAATCGCCTCAATCTCCACCGTGATGTTCGATGGCAGCGAGCACATCCCGACTGCGCTGCGGGCGCCGACGCCGTGGTCGGGGCCGAAGACTTGGGCGAAGAGCTCGCTGAACCCGTTGATCACCGCCGGGTGCTGCTCGAATTCCGCCACGCAGTTCACCATGCCGAGGACCTTGATCACTCGCTTCACGCGGTCCAGGCTGCCGAGCGAAGCCTTGAGCGTGGCCAGGATCGCCAGGCCGGTCTGCCGGGCGGCGGCGTAGCCGGCGTCTTTGTCGGCGTCGGCCCCCACGCGGCCGGTCATCAGCGTGCCGTCGGACTTGAGCGGCCCGTGGCCGGAGACGTAGGCCAGGTTGCCAACCACGACGCAGGGCTTATACACCCCGATCGGCTTGGGGGCGGGGGGCAACTCGAGCTTCAATTCCTGGAGACGGGCTTCGGCGCTCATGGACGGATTCCGGGCTGGCGTGTGGATCAAAGTGTGACCGGCGGATTCTATCGGCTGCGCAGCGCCATCGTCCAGGGCTGGCTCACAATCGACTCGTTGCCGGACTCCTCGTCATGATAGATTGGCCCTGCTATGAAAAAACCACAACGGCAAGCACGCCAAGTCACTGACGCGACCAATCCGCAAATCAGCGGCGAAATCACCGAAAGTGAAATTGAACGACAAGTGGTGTCGGCGATTGCCGCGCTGAAGCGTCGCGCCACGAAGCGCACGCTTGACGGCATGGCGCGATTCGCGATTCCGGCGGACCGGGCCTTCGGAGTGACCGTGGCCGATATCCGTCTACTTGCCAAGCGGCTCGGGCGCGACCATGCGTTGGCCGGGGCCCTATGGAAATCCGGCTGGTACGAAGCACGCATGCTGGCAGCGTTCGTCGCCGAGCCGGCGAAGCTGACGGCGGCGGAGATGGATCGCTGGTGTCGTGACTTCGACAACTGGGCGATTTGCGACACCGTGTGCTTTCACCTGTTCGATCGCACGCCGCTGGCCTGGAAGAAACTCGCACCGTGGTCCAAGCGGAAGCCGGAGTTCGAAAAGCGAGCGGCGTTCGCATTGCTGTGGGGCCTGTCCGTTCATGACAAAGAGGGGCCGGATGCGTCGTTCATCGCGGGACTGCGGCTCGTCGAGGCGGCAGCCAACGACGATCGCAACTTCGTGAAGAAGGCCGTCAATATGGCACTTCGCGCCGTGGGCAAAAGGAACGCCGCGCTGCATGGAGCGGCCATCGCGACCGGCCAAAGCCTGACGGAGTCTGCCAATCCCACGGCACGATGGACTGGCAAGGGCGCGTTGCGGGAGTTGAAGTCTGCTTCGGTAGCTCGCCGACTCGCGGCGGGCAAGCGAACAAAGTAGCGCGGCCCGCGAACTCCCGGCCCAACCTTCCGCCGGCAGGTCGGAACAGAATACAGGTCGCCCAATAGGGGTTGCGTCAGCTTGCGGCCGAGGGAATTCAGGCTATGATCGAGGTTTCGTCGACGGACGTAAGCGCTCGTGTTTGTCTCGGTAGCGGGCGCCAGCCCACCCAAATCGACGCTCGGTCTCGCCGAGGTTCCCATCCGCACACCCTGGGATTTTCTCGAAGAACAAGCCAATACGCGGGAGTAGCTCAGTGGTAGAGCGCTAGCTTCCCAAGCTGGATGTCGCGAGTTCGATCCTCGTCTCCCGCTCT
>JAWXBP010000127.1 GCA_034440135.1 Planctomycetia bacterium | reverse complement strand
TTAGCAACACATGAAACACCGCAATCACCGAAAGAATTCGAGCTTTTTTATGCGCCCGTCAAAAAAAGCGGCCCCGCATACGCTTGGTTCAGGCCTAGCTAGGTGGTGTGAGCACTCCAGCAATTCTTGAAGACGGTTATACCGGGGGAATACATTCTGTGCAGTGTAGCTTAATAACGCGCGATAAAGGTCGGCAGCAGCCTCTCTGCCTTCCCGCACCATTGCCAAGCTGTTCGCCGCCCACCTCAGGGCCCTGCAGTAACCTTCAGTGTAAAGTCCCAGCTGATCGCCGCTCCGATCGAGAATTAGCTTCGCGAAGGCCGTTGATGACTCCGGCTCGCAACGTGCAATGACGCTCGCGAGATCACTCAGGACAACTGGGAAAATCCGTTCCGGAATATGATACGCTTCCTGCCACCGAATGCGGTCGGCGAACGAAAATCCAAACTCTCCGAAAAAGGTCGTGGCTATTTCGTCGATAATCGACTGAGGCCGTAATTGCTCCAGGTGTTGTTGCCTATGCACCTTTCCATTGACTCGCCCGACCCACTTTGCCGCGTTGAATAAGCGACGTTCCCATTCATGACGCACGGTGAACTGCAGCGCGTCTAGAATGCTGTGGTCCTCAAGATATGCTGCAAGTTCGGCATGTTCCTCAACCAAATGAATGGCACTCTCATTAGCATCAACACCATTCTGCAGCCTGATGTTTAGTGACTCTGTCGTCCGAACACGCTGGCTGTATAACGAACCTACAAGTTCTATACTACTGTCAGTTTTCACGAGGGCTCGGATCACAATGTCTTCCGCGCCGTCCGCGCTCGACGCTGCAAGCGCCTTCTCTAAGGTCTTACCGATCTCTTGTCGCCTCAGCAATGTTACTCCCGGCGGAAGTGGCCCTTCGATGCTGGCCGTTTCCACGACGCCCTCTTTCTCTGCGATATCATCCGCGTTATGCAGCAGCAGCGCGAGTTCAACCGGATTCGCACCGCTGGGCGTTGCGTACCCATTTAACCAAAGTGACTCGCCGCCAATTGCACCGCAAAACGCAGATCGAAGGTGCTCCTTCTCCCGCTCGTCCATCGTGCCAGACTTTAAATTGTACTTGAACAGTGCGTTCAGGCGTCGTACCTCTACGATGGCCTTTCGGCGCTCCGCTGTCGACCCGCCGCCAAGTAGCATAAACGCTGCGACCATTTGCGTCTTGAGAAGTGTATAGCTTGCGCCCCCATGCTCATAGGCAAAGAAGCATCGCTTGCGTAGGTCGTGATACAAGTCTTGTGCAACATTCCATTGGCCGGATAGCACGTAAGCGCGCATCAGGGACAGAATATCCTCCAGTGGACACGCGCAATAACCGTCGCGAATGACGAACTGCAATGATTGCTCTTCGCGCCCCAGTTCAATAGCGGATTTGGCAAACGCCGCCGCAAAGCGCGCGAACACGTCATTGTAGCGATACTGAAGTCGTGATCGTGCTAAAAGTATGCGGAGCGACTCTACTAGGTCACCGGCATCAAGGCGATCGTTCAGGAGGTCTTCCACGTCGTGAAGAACAAGCTCGGGTCGAATGCATGCGCGGGCCGCGCTATCCAACCACGCCTGCGAACACGTTGCAGCAGCGGTCGGCCTGTGCGCCGATGACCTAAGCCGATGGTAAAGACGATTAGTTATTGAATAGGTAGAGGCGGGCGTCGCCTCACAATAGCGATATAGTTGTTCGTGAATACTGTCGTGAAGTGCGAGAGATTTATCCAGGACAAAGTCTCGAAAAGACTCGTGATAAAACTGCAGATGCCGCGATTCCTGGCGAAGGAGGTGCGCCACGGCTGCAAAACAGTCAAGTAAGGCGGGCTGCTGTTCGCCAGGAATGCACCTTGTGAGTTCATCTCGCTTTAAAGAACTTCGTGCGACGGCGATGGTTGCCAGTAAGTAGCGGCTGGTGCCATTAGCGGGCAAGCGGTTCCACACTCGCTCATAATAGGCAGTTGGTCCAGCTGAGCGTTCAAGGCGAGCAATCGCTTCCTCGACGTGATCGGCAGGACACGCCGCCACTTCGTTAACAAAATATTGCAGCGTTAGTGGGTGCCCCTCTGAACGTTCTGCAATCGTTGCTGCTTGTGACGGTAACACCTTGTCGCGAAGGCGCTTCAAAATAAGCCATTCGCAGTCGTACTGTGGAAGTCGCCCCATCTCGACATCGCGACCAATGCTCAAGTGGTCATATGTCTCGCGAAGAGAAAGGGGATTAGTTGTGATCAGGACTATTACCAAGCCCGGCGGCGGCGCGGACGGAAGAAAATCCAGGAAGTCCACAGAATGTGTTAAGGTGGCCGTATCAACGCCATCTATTATCAGAACGCCCCGTTCGCCGGTCTTAAGCGATTCCGAAAGAGCCTTCAGGTTCTTCGCAATTGAGCTTCCGAGATCTGCTGTAGGCGTTGCGGCCGTTACTGCGATCGCCGACTGGCTCCTGATCGATGCTTCGTTGCTTAGCCACGATGCAAAGGTCGCAATCTCTCGATAGTACGCGGGCGGAAGGTCTGACCCGCGGTACCCGCCCGCAAAGTAACGGCCGATCAGCGTTGAATTCTGTTGAAGGGGTTCAAAGCTCGCTGCGACGAGTGTTTTTCCAGACCCTGGACTCCCGCCGAGGAGAACATATCCGTCGCGACAGTCCTCAACTGCCTGCTCAAGAAGCCATAGCATGCGTGAATTGGGAACGGCGTCTCGAAGCTCGACCGCAAGCGGTGCTGGCAGTTCTTCGTACGCGACGGACGACCGAAAAGGTGCGCCAATGTCGTCGAGAAACGCCGCGAGTTTTGCTAACGAAATCGCGCCAAGGCCCCCGTCCAGTCGTTTTTGAAGCATTGCGCGGACCGTTCCACGCACGGCAATGGGAGCGCCCGAAAACCCGCCGTAATTTGTAGGTAGGTCGACTCCGCCGCAAGTCAGTTCGACATCGCGCGGCAGGTCATCAGAATGCAGCGTACGCGACACCGTTCCTTCGATCGCCATACCGTGCTCACCGCGGATGCGGGGAAAGCCAAATGTCGACCAGGACATTCCAGAAGGAAGGTGCGATGCCACCAACGGCAGCAATGTGCTTGATTCGAAGTCTTCCGACAGCTGAAGTAGGACTGCATCGAGGTCGATCGGAATCGAGGGCTCTATGATGTGTGCAACTGTGCTTTCGCCATTTAAGTGAATGGTGATTTCACTCTGTCCGAGGAGTGCTGGTAGGACGCAATGCCTACAGGTCATAACAACGGTTGGCAAAACAAAAAAGGCAGTTCCTTGCTCTGGACCGCATGTTAGACGGCAGACCGACGTAAGAAACATGCGCGCGTCAGGTGCCATCTGGGATGCCCTCAGCGACAGTGATAGCTATCGACCGCACCCCGTCGCCAATCGTAGTGTGATGTCCATATCGGCGTGTCAGCCGCTCATCGGCCATCCATGTGGCAGTCGCCGTATTATAATTGAAGATGAAAGCGGCGTTCGGCACGGATTTGGCCGCAAGCCATAACATAGACTCGATATTTGGAAGTGCGTGCTTGCTACCGTCAGTAGATACAATATAGCGGCGCGATGCCGCTAGCTCGGACAGAGAGGGTGAAGTGTTGTGGCGGCTGCCGTGATGAGACACCTTTACAACATCAAAAGCGCGATGGTCAGTAACCGACGTCTTTAATGTGCTTTCAACAACACTGGGCCAAGAGTCGCCGAGAAGCAGGAGTCGTAGATGTCGCCACTCCATGAGAAACGCCATGGAACTACCGTTGGTTGGCGATGTGTCCTCGACAAAAGTGTCCGGGGGAGGAGGCTCTATCATGTCAGCGGCTGAAATAGTTGCTTCAAGATCCAGCGCGTCTGGCGCGCTTAGCAGATTTGCTTCGAATGCGTGTGCAAACGCCGGGCAATCAACCGCTTCATGAGATACGCCCATTTCTAATAGTGATTGCCGCCACTGGTACGCGAGCCGTTCCAAGGCTTCAGTATTTGGCGAAAGCACTGTTGTGCGAATGGTATTTGCTAGGGAGACGGTATCACCGGCCACAATTGCGCGGCCGCCGTAGGCCCCGTTCCATGCATATCCATACGCAGTTATTAGCGCAGCGAGAGTGTCTGCCTCGCGCACGCTAATGTCGTCCGTTGGGCTATCTTCGGAGGCGAAGGTTTGCGAAAGCACCCGGAGCTTTTCCGATTGCGTGGGAGAACGACCGGGTAAGGCAAGGTGTCGATAACCGTTGTGCCACACATCATCTATTCGAATAACACGTGGCGACACTGCCGGGCCATTTTCCTTCAAAAGGGCGAGTATGCCTCCTATGTGATCTGTGTCGATGTGTGTGACGATGACTGCCGCCAAAGCCTGTCCTTCGGAATGCAGTTGATGCAGCCGAGCTTCTAGCGAATTCGCGAATGTCCTTCGAGGGCCTCCGTCCACGAGAATATTAATGGTGGATGTTGCGTCACGGAACTGAAGCAATAGTGCATCGCCATCTGCGGCCGGAAACAGTTCAATCCTCAGATGGGGAGCTGTGTCTGGCATGCGAGGACGTCCTTAAAGTCAAAACATAATGCGCAAGCGACGGCATAGGGAAGTTGCGTCCATTATTACGAGTCGAGTCCAGAATTGAAACGTGCCGAGGATTTGGCATTCCGGGCCTTCAATCAGACGGGATCATGGTGAAGAAAAGGGGGTCGGGAGGTCGGGACTCGGCCCACGCCCCGATTCAGCACTTTCCGCCATTCCAGCGCCGCCGACCCTTGAACACATAAGGAGTTGCGCGTAGCAACGACTCGCACGCTGAAACCTCGTACGGACGACGTGCTCGGAGTGCGGTTTTGCGTCGGCCCGGGCTACGAACAGCACCGCGGCGCCGGTGGCGCCGGCCATGCGATCGTCGTAATGGACGTCGAGGGCCGCGATCATCGGCGATAGGTTCGCTGTTAGGTGGAGGGCATGTCGTGCGCCGCGATCAGGACTCCGGTTGTTTACGCTCCGTCCGACGGCCTCTCTTCGGCCATGCGCAGGGCAGACAAGGCAGGCCCGCTCGATAGACACGTTTTCGAAGCGGCGGTTCGGCCTCCGCTAGAAGCTCGCGCCTACCGCGTCGCCTACCAGCGGCGGATTCTCGCCGCGGAGGCGGCGGGCGACGTATTGGAACACTTCCTGGTGCGCCGTGCCGGCGGCCGAGCCGGGGCCCGCTTCTAAGAACCACCATTTTCCGGCGCGGTCGCGAATAAAGTCGGCAACGACCAGCCGTGCGTCGAACGCCGCGCCGATTTTTGCGGCCATGTCGGCCAGTTGATCGGTGTCGTTCGGCTTCAGAGGAAAGCCGCGCGGCGTGGCGACGACGTGCAGATAGTGGAACGACCAGGCAACCGGCCGACCATCGACGAGCCAGACCCGAACCTCCTGCGGTGCGTCGCCGAACATATACTTGCCCGCCACGGCCACGTCGATCCACTCGCGAGCCAAAATCGGCATATCCCAACCGAACGCCCGGCGTAGGAGATCGATCTCGTCGTCGAGTTCCTTCAGGTTCCGCGCGCGGGCCTGCGTGCCCCCCCGCTTCCACGACGATTTCGGAGTTCGGACGAATAGCGGAAACGTCAGATCGGCCGGCGGCGGATCGTCGACCTCGAGTTTCCAGGTGCGGGGCGTAGGCATGTCGACGCCCCGATCGGCGAGTCGCTCGAGCACGGCGTCGAGCCGAAACAACTCGGCCCGCGTCTCAGGGCGGTCGAAAATTCGCGGTCGATCAGCGACCAGCTCGCGGTAGCGGGCGTCGTCGCCGTGCTGGTAGGCGAACAAGAAACCTTCGTCGTCGACAGCGGCGCGTGAGATCTCTTCGGCACCGAGTTCGAGGAGCCAGGCGAGGCGCGGGTCGCGCAGCTTGGCCGCGATCGGCAGATCGAACTCGTCGTAGAAGAGTTTCACCGGCGTCACCGTGGGACTAGAACGATTCGGGATGAATCGATTCTACGGCGACGGGGAAGGGGGCGATTTAACGCGTGCCGACGCTCTGGGAGGTGTCGCCCGGAGCTTGCTGCGTTGATTGCGGTGGGAGCTCGAAGTCGCCGCCAGCCTAACTCTACGGCGGGTCAGCGCGGCATTGTCCGAGTTCGCCTGGTGAACCGACTTGCCGCTTGACCCGCCCTACATTCTTTCGACCGGCGGCGGCGCGGGGCCATTGAAGAACTCCCGTCGCTGACCAGCATTATGTAAGTGCCGGCTTCAGGAATGCCGCGGCCGGAAGCCGCGGCCGGACGGCTCGGCCTCCGGCCTCGAAGGGTTTCGCCCTCACCCGGCCTTCAGACGCTTCGCGTCAAACTACCGCCTGCGGCCTGCTTCCTCGCTACCGCTCGGCGGCCTTAGTTGCTCCCTCTCCCCGATCTCGCCGACGCGAAGAATTGTCCTTCTCGCGGGGAGAGGGGCGCGCGTAATCGGTATCGGTACCCAGGGTGCGCGGAGTACCGCGACCCTGGGCTATCTTATCGCACGCCTTCAGCGTGCCGGAGCTCGTCCAGCCGAGCACGCCGCCGGCAGTTGCATAACTGTGACGCTCCCCTTCGACAAGCTCAGGGCAGGCAGGGCTAGCAGGGCTAGCTAAGACAGTTCCGCCAGGGGGCCGCGGTAGGCGGGTTCTTCGAGGTTCGGGTCGGGGCTGCCGAAGTCGTCGCGCGGTTTGCCCGCGGCGTAAAGCAGCGTGTTGTAGAGCGTGTTGATCGTGCGGTGGTTTGGTTTGCCGTAGTCGGGCAATTGAATGTAGCGGCCGCCTGTTTTCAACTTGCCTCGTGCGCCGCCTAGTACCACCATCGGCCATTCGAAGCAGCGGCTGTGGTGCGTTTCGGCCGCGTCGCTCAGGTAGACCACCACCGTGTTGTCGAGCATCGTGCCGTCCCCTTCCGGCACCTCGTTGAGCTTCTGCATGAAGCGCGCGATCAGCCCGAAATGGAAGGCCCGGATTTTCTGGGCCAGCTCCCAGCCGGTGCGGTCGTCTTCGTTGTAGAGCAAGTGACCGATCTGATGCTTTTGCAGCTCGATTCCCAGGCCGTTGAACAAAACGTTGAAATACGGGAAGCCGACCCCCGAGGCGATCGTCGCCACGTTCGTCAGGCCGCCGATCATCGAAGCGGCCGCTAAGTCGAAGTGGGCGTCGAGGCGGTCGGTCTCGACGGCCGAGGCGTACTTGTCGGTTACCGTGGGTGCCGCACGCTGGAGCCGCTCGCGAGCCCCGACCAGGCGCTCGGAAGTCTTGGAGAGGCTTTCGTAGGCCCCGAGCAGCGAGTCGAACTTTTCGCGGTCGACCGAGCCGAGCCGGTTGCGCACGCGGCGGACGTCGCCTTGCATGTAGTCGAGCAAGTTGCGGCGGGCGGAAAAACTCGCCTTGGCCTCTCCTTCGGCGACGCTGCCGAACAGGCGGGAGTAGGCGATGTCGGGGCGGCAGATCGTCGGCAGGCTTCGGCCCGGGGCATCGGCCGAGCAATTGAAGATGACCGACTGTTCGGCGTCGGAGGCGATGCCTAGCACGACGTTGGAAAAAATGCCGGGGAAGGTTCGGCCCAAGAGACCGTCGATCGTCGGGCCGACGATGTTGCGGCCGCTGTTGGCATAATAGGCGCCGAGCGCGCCGTGGTCGCTCGAGTGGCCTCCGGTGCACATTCGGCCCGAGAGACCTTGAATGATCGCCAAGCGGTCTTTGAACGGCTCGACCGGCGCGAGCGCCGGCGGCAAGGGGATATCACTGAGCGCGTGTACCGCGACTTTGTCGCGAGCTTCGCGTTCCAACCACGGCAGTTTCTCCGGATGGAGCTGCCGCGGCGGCACGCCGTTTCCTTCGACGACGAACAGGAAGCGGGTCGGCGGCAGCTCGCCGTCGGCCGCGCGGGCCAACCGCTCGACGAACGGCTGCAGCACCAGGCCGCCGGCACCGAGCGAAAAACCTTTCAGAACGTCGCGACGCGCGAGGCGAGTTGTCATGGCGTTTTCGGTTTTTCCCGGTTTCGCGGTGGAGTGCTTGTTTTCGTCGACGGCGGTGCCTGGGCTTCCGGCCTCTCGGTCGTGCGGTTGCGGCGATAGAGAAACGAATCGGAAGTCAGCAGCGCGCCGACGAGGGCCTGCATGCTGCCGCCGCTTTCAAGGTAGGCCTTTTCGGCGTCGATCAGCGTCGGCCCGTCGTCGAGGGTTTCGTTGCGGCCCATCCAGTAGCGGAAGGCGTGCCGAACGAACACTTGCACCACGTGCCGCGACTCCGACAAACGCCGCAAGTATTCGAATGAATCCGTCACCGGGCCGTCGAGTTCGGCGACTCCACATCGGATCTCGCCCGTGATGTCGACCGGCCGATCAAGTTCCCGCGCGCGGAAAATACCAAAGTCGTCCCAGTGCTCGAAGGGGAGCCCGAGCGGGTCCATCCGTTCGTGGCATTTCCAGCAATACTCCTGCCGCGTGACTTGCATCTTTTCGCGGAGCGAGAGTTTCGGATCGGTCGGCAATTGGGCGTCGACGCCGATCGGCACGTCGGGCACGGTGCCGCCGAGCAAGTTCGTGCGGATCCACTTGCCCCGCTGGATCGCCTGGTTCTTCTCGTTGTCGGAAAAAGCAATCAGCCAGGCCGGGTGCGTGAGGATGCCCGAGCGCTCGGCGGCCGGCAGCTTGATCGGCTGCTCGCTCTGCCAGGTCCACTCGCGCGAAAGATTGAACAGCTCGTAATACCATTTCTGGCGGCGGTCGGGTCGGTTCGTGCCGATCTTCCCGCCGGGGCAGATATTGATGAAATACTCGTTCGTGGTCAGCAGCCGCTTGAGCACGTCGCGATCGTCGGCCAGCACCGAGAGTACCAAGGCGTCGGCATCTTCGACCAGTTGCTCGGGGATGTAGTGCTTGCGGATCCGACCGTCCTTAAACACCTCCTGGCGGCGCGTGTATTCGAAGTACTCGCGGAAGAAGCGGAGCAGGCGGGGCTTGTCGGTCGATTCGTCGCCGAGCAAGCGGGTCACTTCGCGGCGAACGTCGTCGGTGGTCGCGAGCTTGCCTTCGGCCGCGGCGGCCCGGAGCGTGGCGTCGGGCGGATCGTCAGTGAGCGCGTAGCTGATGGCGAAGGCGGTTTCGCGGGGCGAGAGTCGAACGCGGCCGAGTGAGTCGGGCGTTCCGGCGCCGGTTTCGACGCGAAAAACGGCCTCGGGCATCGCGAGCACGGCGGTGAGAACGGTTTGTAAGGCCTGCCGTCGGCCGGCTTCGCGCTCGGTGCGCCGGCCGAGTGCCAGCAGATCGCGGACTTCGTCGGGCTCCGGATCGCGCTGTAGCACCATGCCGAACTGAGCGTCGATTGCGCGGCGGTAATCGACCTGCGGGGGCTCGTCGCCGTCGGCCGCTTCGACGTACCGCAGCGGGCGAGGCGATTTGTTCGACCGCATCTGGTAGCCCGCCACGAGCCAGGCCATGTCGACTAAGAGCTCGGTGGTCGCCTCTTCGAAGCCGTGGGGGATCGCCAAGTCGCGGAACGAGTGCTCAGGCGTGAGGA
>JAWXBP010000126.1 GCA_034440135.1 Planctomycetia bacterium | reverse complement strand
GCTGGAACTCAAGACGAAGATCTCACGGCTCGGGCGGGCGACCGGCTGCGTCTTGATTCGCGGCGAAAGTGGCACGGGCAAGGAACTGGTCGCCCGGGCGCTGCATCTCGCCAGCAATCGGGCCGACCGGCCGATGCTCTCGGTGAATTGCGCGGCGATTCCGGCCGACCTGATGGAAAGCCAGCTCTTCGGGCACCGCGCCGGCTCATTCACCGGCGCCGACCGCGATCACGTCGGCTATTTTCAACAGGCCGACCTGGGGACGCTGTTTCTCGACGAAGTCGGCGAACTGACGCTCGCGGGGCAGGCCAAATTGCTGCGCATTTTGGAGGGTCATCCGTTCCTACCGGTCGGCGCCACCGCCGAGGTGCAAGTCGACGTGCGGGTCATCGCGGCCACGAATCGCGACCTGATCGTCAATGTGCGTGAGCGCAAGTTCCGCGAAGACTTGTTCTACCGGCTGAGCGTATTTGAATTGTACGTACCGCCGCTGCGCGAACGCGGCAAAGACATTGGGATGTTGATCGACTATTTCCTCGATCGCTTCCGGCTGGCGCATGGTCGGCCGAATTTGAATTTTTCCAAGCCGGCGCGCGAAAAGCTGCTCGGTTATTCCTGGCCCGGCAATGTGCGGCAACTGCGAAACGTGATTGACAGCGCCGTAGTGCTGGCCGCCGGCGAAGAAATCCTGCCGGAAGATTTAGGCCTGCGCGATACCGGCGACAACGAGCTGATGTCGCTCAAGCTGGAAGACTGGGAACGCAAACTGATCGCCGAAGCGCTCCGCCGCACCGACGGCAACGTCCCTGAAGCGGCCCGGCTTCTCGGCATCGGCCGGGCGACGCTCTATCGGAAGATCGAGGAGTACGGAATCGAGCGGTAGCGCCTCCATTTTCTGTAGCCGGCCTCTGTGAGGCCGGTGGAGAGGACGTCGATGTGCAGAAAACGATAGCATGTCATCGACATCTTCGCCGGCCGAGGTCACAGACGTAGAGCGCATTACTCCGCGTGGCGGAAGGTCTCGCCGGTGATGTAGTCGACGGGCGTGTTGCCGTATCTAAGATCGAGCGCCGGCGGCTTGGTATCGCTTTGGCCGGTGATTTCCAACAGATGTCGCCCGGTTTTCAATGCGACCGGCGCGTAGAACAGTTCTTTGAGCTTCGCCTTCTTCTGCGATAGCAGCGGCGTTCCGTCAACGGTGAGCGACAATTCGCCGTTGAAGCGCAGTTGGAATTGATACACGTCATCGCGGCTGACTTCGAACCAGGCGCTCGCGGTGTACGGCGTGGCGGCTGGAACGCCGGTCTTGGCAAGCCAATCCGATTCCAAGGCGCTGAGCGCCACCGACTCTTGTCCGCCCTTCCAAGTGACTTCAATCCCGCGCAACAGTCGGTCGGTTACCGGTTGCCGCCGGTTGACGAGCGGCGCCGGCTGGGAGATTTTCAGCAGTTTGTCAGCGCCGCGGGCAATTGCCTTGCCGCCAGGCCCGTGGGCCTCGACCGACAATCGTGCGGGGCCCATGCCGAGCCGAGTTGTGTCGACAACGATCTGCCCCTGGTCGCCACGGACTTTTCCGATCGAGTGCGCATCCAGGTATAGCTCGATTTCTACGGCGCCGGCAAATGCCGCGTCGATCGTAACGCCTTCGCCAAACACGGCGCGTTCCGGGCAGGTCCAAGCGAGTTCTGCCATATCCGCCGTTGAGACAACGAACGGCACGATGGCCCGCGATTGCGTTGCCTGCGGCATGGCGGCAATCACGACGGCGCGCAACTCATGAGCGCCGGGTGACAAAGTCGATGGATCAAGCGAATACGCGGCGTCCGGCTTCGTGACAGCGGCGCGCCGGCCGTCGACGAACCATTCGCACGCTGCGGCTTGATGGCCCTTTTCGGAGGCCGCGATATCAACGCGGACCTCGCGCACCGCGGAAATGGATTCGTTCGCTTCCAGGCCTGCGACGGTGATCTTCGCGGTGTGTGCCCAGGGAGCGCACAGCGGATCGCCCACGACGAGCAGTTGGTACGGCGCGATGATCGACAAGTAAAACGCTTCGAGCAGCGTGTTCCCCTCGGCGTAGTAGACGTGCATCATCGGATCGGGAAACTTCGCCGCGAGCGCATAAGGCTCGATGACCGTGCCGCTCGAACCGGCCGCGCCGTAGCGCAGCAATTCGCTGAACGGGGTTTGCCCTTTGCGAGGATGTAGAATGCCGCCGTAGCTGGTCAGGTGCTCGCAGATCGCCCCCGGGAGGATCGTCGCCTGCGACTGTTTCCAGTTGAATTTCGCCACCCCCAGCATTGCGCCTTGGACGTCCTGCTTGCCGCTGGGCAATTCGCCGGCGATAACTTCCGCCTTGACGCCCAATTTTTTCAGCCGGGCGACCGCCGTAGCGAAACCCGGTTCGCGCGTCGTGGAACGAATATCCCGGTTGCGGCAGTAGTAAATCGTGCCGCGCGGCGAGGCACCGTCCGCCTTCACGCTACGTTCCAGGTAAGCGAGCGCTTCGGCCACCGAATTGCCGCGTCCGCTGGTGTAGGCCAGCATCGCGGAAAGGTACATCGGCTCGCCGGGCGTGCCGGCCGGACGCCCGATCCGCGAGCGAAAGCCCACGCCGGGGAGTGACTTGTTCGTCAACGCTTCAATGGCGTACGGGCTCATCAGCTTCGCGAAATCGGGCGTGTCGCTGGCGAGCGCCTGGGCCGCGAAGCACGTCACGCCCGTCAATGAGGCGACCTCGCGCCCCTCTCCATAGCGCACGGCATAGGGAAAATCGCTGGAGTATACAATCGCGTCAATCTGCCGCTCCAGCCCGCGCGCCTTGATTTCGCCGAGTATGGGCGTCAACAGCTTGAGCCGGTACTCGTCCAGCGAAGTGACGTCGATCTGCGCCGCCCAATCGACGTGAACGATGTTCTGCGCAGGAATCTTCCGCCAAGCGGCATAGTGATTCGCAATGGTCAGCGACGCCCAGCTACGTGAATTCACGACGAGGCAGACGTTCTCAGGCCCCAGCCCCGCTTGGGCCGAAGTGAAGAGCGAAAGCGCAATTGCTGCCGCCAGAAGGCATTTCAAAAAGGCGGTGACGGCGCGAGACACGATCTACCCTCCATGCGAATGCTCGATCTCAACGCCAGATTCCGCGCGTGTCGACGACCACTTTTTCGTTCAGAATGCGCGGCGAGAGATCGTGAAATTGGCGATGATCGGTCAACAGCACCAGCACGTTGCTTTGCGCCAGCACGTCGCTCAGCTCATAGAGCGGGAATTCCTTGAAGCGGTTCGGCGAAACGTACGGATCGCACGCCAGCACCTCGCCGACGTTCCGCTGGATCAGCTCGCGGACGATCTCCAACGACGGGCTTTCGCGCAGGTCGTCGACGTCGGATTTGTACGTCAAACCCAGGCAGCCGATCTTCGGCGACGCGAATTGCTTGGCGAGGCGCGTGACATGCTCGACGACAAAATGCGGTTTAGCATCGTTCACTTCCCGCGCGGTGCGGATCAACCGCGTGGTTTCCGGCATGGCGTGGACCAAGAACCAAGGATCGACACTGATGCAGTGTCCGCCGACGCCGGGACCAGGATTCAAAATGTTCACGCGCGGATGGCGATTGGCGAGCTTGATCAACTGCCAGACGTCGATATTCAACTTGTCGGCCAGAATCGACAGTTCGTTGGCGAACGCGATGTTCACGTCGCGGAACGAGTTTTCCACGAGCTTGCAAACCTCGGCTGTCACGGCCGTCGTCGCCAGCACTTCGCCAGCGACGAAGCTACGGTAAAAGGACTTGGCCCGTTCGGCGCAGGCTGGCGTCACGCCGCCGACCACGCGATCGTTTTGCACGGCTTCCAGCAGAATCCGTCCAGGCAACACGCGCTCCGGGCAATGGGCTACAAACACGTCCTGGCCGACCGTGAGCCCGTCGGGAATGCTCAGTGGAATCACCACGTCATCCGTCGTGCGGGGCGGGCTCGTTGATTCCAGGATGATCAGATTCCCGGCCTGTACGTGCGGCTTGATCGCCCGGGCCGCCTGCTCGACATAGGACAAATCGGGCGAGTGATCGGGATTGATCGGCGTGGGCACGCAGATGATGAACACGTCGGCCGGCTGCGGCTCGCTGACCGCTTTCAGCTGTCCGCTGTTGACGGCCGACCGGACCAGAATATCAAGGTCCGGTTCCTCGATGTGGATGCGCCCCTGGTTGATTGTGGCGACCACGTCGGGCCGCACGTCGACGCCGACGACATGATAGCCTTTGTTGGCCAGAATGCTGGCCGTAGGGAGGCCGATATAGCCCAGCCCCATGACGCAAACCGTGGTTTCGCCGGGGGGCTTGAGGGAACCGTGTTTCGACATGACGTGATGACTGTGATCGCTGGAAATTGGACGGAAACGGCCAAAGCGGCCCTCATTTCGCCTACAACTCTACCCCTTGATCGTAGTGGCCGTCGCCCAATCTGGATAGCGAGCCGTGCCAATCGCGGGGCCTATAATCGTAACAACCAGCTAACTGCATAAGTCAGCGCAAATGCGTTCGCCAGAAGGCGGTCATTCAGCCCCTGATCCGATTGTTGTACGCTTTCTCGACGCGAATGGATCGCGCCCGAACGCCTTGGCCAACTGCCCGAGAACTCGCAAAATCATGAGTAACGAGGAAATGTCGCCGATGACCTTGCCGGACCTGGATCGGCATTTTCCGCGATATCCGGAATTCGGCCCCCTCGCGCCCACCTGGTGCGTCACACCGCTGACCGACCGGGTGATCCACCGCTTTTTCGATAGCTCCCCGATCAGCCCCTCGGGCCGCTACTTGGCGCTCACTCGCTTGCCCTACGAGAACCGCCTGCCCCGGCCCGGCGACGTGGCGGAGATTGTGGTCGTCGACCTCGAAACAGGCAAGGAACAGATCGTCGACGAAACGCGCGGGTGGGACACGCAACTCGGCGCGCAAACGCAGTGGGGCGCGAGCGATCGGGAACTTCTCTACAACGACGTCGATATCCGCGATTGGCGACCGTTCGGCGTGTGCTTCGATCTGTCCGCTGGCACGCGCCGTCCACTCGACGGGACGATTTACCATGTCTCTCCGGATGGCCGCACCGCGGTCAGCCCCTGTTTGAAGCGCACGGCGGCGACACAGCTTGGCTACGGCGTCTGGGTGCCGGAAACAGCGCGCCCCAAGAATCGTGGCGCGGCGAGCGACGATGGAATCTACGTGACCGACATCGCGACAGGCTCGAGCAAGCTGTTGATCTCGCTCGCCGAGATCGTCGCGCACGGGCCCGCGGAGTTGCGCGGCAACGAATATGCGCGCGGCGACTTTTATGGCGCGCATGTGAAATGGAGTTCCACCGGCGATCGATTAATGTTCGTCCTGCGTTGGCTACCGGAAACAAGTCTTTCCACGAGCGCGCGAACACAATTGCGCAAATTGGCATTCGCCATGGCGAGGCGGATTCCGGGGTTAGTGCGCCAAGCGCGGAAGAGCCACGGCGTGACAGGCGCTGTGAAGCGACTCAGCAAATTGATGAAGCCCAACTTGCTGACCATGAATACGGATGGTTCGGAGATTCGCCTCGCCCTGGGCGCCGAGGCCTGGCGGCGCGGCGGGCATCATCCGAATTGGTTCCCGGACGGACAACGGATTGTGATGAATCTCAACCGAGACGGCGACGCGATCCGCTTCGTCAGCATTTCTGCCGAAGGGGGCCGTCCGGAACTGCTGGCGCCACAACGGATCGGATCGGGACATCCCTCGATGCACTGCGACGGCGTGCATCTCCTCAGCGACGCCAAGCCCGGCGAAGCCGTCGCGGCCGGCGACGGCACTTCGCCGATTCGCTTGATCGACACGCGCTCCGGCCGAGAACAATTGCTGGCCCTGGTGCGCACACAGTCCCCTGGGGGCGACGGAAATGAAGCGCTCCGCGTCGACGCCCATCCGGCGTGGGACCGAACCTTTCGCCGAGTCGTCTTCAATGGCTTTGTGGACGGGACGCGGCGGGTGTACGTGTCGGATGTTTCTCAACTTTTGAAATAATGCCACGCCGCAGGCGTTCGGCCGCGAGTTCCGGTACGGTATGGCGGCCATTCGAAAACGCTATAATTGGCCGCACCGCGACATAACAAGGCGAGCCACGTGAGCGATTCCGAATCCGACGATCGAACGAGCCTGGAGGGGCATCTGCTCGTCGCCGCGCCGGAATTGAACGATCCGAACTTTGCGCACACGGTCGTGCTGATCATCCATCACAATTCCGAAGGCGCCTTCGGCCTGGTGCTCACACATGTCACCAACGTCTCCGTCCAGCAAGTTTGGAGCAAGGTCAGCGAATCGACTTGCGGAACGCGGGATTCCATCTATCGAGGCGGCCCGGTCGACGGTCCGTTGATGGCGCTGCACGGCAACCAAGACATTGGCGGCAACGACGTGATACCCGGCGTGTTTTACAGCGTCGCCGCCGAACATCTGGAATCGTTGATTCTGCACAACGCGCAGCCGGCGCGCTACTTCGTCGGCTATTCCGGTTGGGGCGAAGGGCAGTTGGAACGTGAACTGGAAGCCGGCGGCTGGCTCACCGCGTCGGCCCGGCCGGAGGATTTGTTCCAAGTCAGCGAAGGTTTCTGGGAAGCCACGCTGCGTCGCATCGCGGGGCAATCGGTGCTCAAATCCATGGGCATCGACGACTTTCCTCGCGACCTGTCGGCGAACTAGCTCCGACTACGGCGCCGCTTCCGGGCCAAGCAGTTCTTGGAGTTTCTTCAGCGAACGCGTCAGCATCACACGGACGGCGACGTCCGATTTATTGAGGCGCTCGGCGATTTCCTTGGACGGCAGATTCTCGATGTAGCGCATGCGGAGCGCGTCACGTTGTTCGCCCGGCAGCTTGTCCAGCGCCGCGAGCAGGAGGTTCTCGCGCTGGTTGCGCGAGAAGGCGCTGCTGGGCGAGGTCATACTGACGATCAGTAAATCGACCAGCGGACTTTGGCTGCTATCCGCGCCGCCTTGCAATTGCACTTCGCGCCCCGCGTCCCGCTTCTGCGCGCCAAAGTAGCGCCGATGCGCGTCGATGATCCGCCGCTCTGCGATCTGGCACAGCCATGAGAAGGGATCGCGTTCGGCGAGATCGACCTGTGCCAGCGCGCGAAAGGCATCGGCGCTGATCTCCTGTACCAGGTCCTCGGGGTCGACCTTGCGCCGCAGCGCGGCGCTCAACTGCTTCTCAATGAACCCCAGCAACTGGGGCCGCTTGGCCTGGACGTAGTCCGCCAGGGCGGCCGTATCCGCCCGCCGCACGCGCTCCACGAGCTGTTGAATCGCCGTCGCTTCGTCTTCCATCGAACCGCCGTTTCTGACTTCCGGTTGTGACGCGACACCAACTTATCGCAGGATCAGGGACTTGGACACCCAGTGGTATCAAGTGTCAGGGCGAATCAGCCGTCGACTGTGGGAGGCGTCTCCGACGCCGATAAGTACGACGCGAGCACCAAGCTTTTAGGCTTTCTCGCTAATAGCGCCATATCCATCGGCGTCGGGAGACGCCTCCTACAGCCGTTATACTAACTACGCCGAACAGCTGATTCGCCCTCGGGTCGGGTCATCGGAGACGCCAGATTTGCCGAATGGATTCGGCTTGACTATAGTGCATGGGGACAGAGCATCGTTGGCGCCGCTTGACTGCGGCCCCAGGAACGGGAAGGGCACCATGTCTCAGGCCATCGTAGATCCGGCCGAGCTGCGCCGTTTTGCGCACAATCTGAAACGCTTCAACAGCGAGCTTCATGGTCAGATGCTGGGGTTGCATGCGCAACTCTTGTCGCTCGGCGAAAGCTGGCGCGATGTGGAGCAACAGAAGTTCGTCGAGGAGTTTACGGCCACGCTTCGGTCGATCGGCAAGTTCGTCGAAGCGGCCAACGAGCACGTCCCTTTTCTGTTACGAAAAGCGGATCGCGCGGAAGAGTACCTGCGGCAACGCTAGGACCAGCCATGAACGGCTCGGCGAATGTCGGTTCCATCGCGGCGCTGGACCGCTTTCGCGCGGACCTGTTGCGGTTCGCGCAGGCCTCCGGGCAAACGCTGGAAGAGGTTCAAGCCGAGGCGAACCGTTTCGTCGATTGGCTTGAACACGAGCAGACCGCTTTCTGGAAGCAGGAGTTGCGGCGCTGCGAGGCCAAGGTCGCGGAAGCCAAGGTGGATTTGCTGCGCGCCCGCGCCGCGACCATCGATCCGGAGCATACGCCGTCCTGCCTGCAAGAGCGAAAAGTGCTGGAAGCCGCTCAGCGCCGCCTAGTCGCGACGGAAGAAAAGCTGCAACGGGTGCGGCGGTGGATTCCTGTGGTGCGCCAAGCGGTGGACGACTATCGCATGCAGATGGCGGCGTTCGTCAACAGCCTGACGTGCGATGTTCCCCGCGCCGTATCGCGACTGCGACAACTCGCGGAGCGACTGCACGAGTATGCGGCGGTTGCGATTCCCACGGGAAATGCCGGACAGGTGTCGGCGTCGATGGCCCAGGTGCGCGACACGCCGGATTCGGAGGGCGCCACGACATGAGCCTGGAAGATGCAAAAGCGCGGCTGGATCACGCGTCGGAACTGCTCGCGCTGCACTGGCAGGATACGCTGACGGAATGGGACGACCAGAAGTATCGTGAGTTCGATGAGGAATTCCTAAAACCGCTCTTCGTTCACGTCTCCGCGGCGATGAGCGCGATGGATCGCCTCCAAGACGTGTTGGTCCGCGCCAAACGAGACAGCCGCTGCGACGCGTGATTCGTCCTCCACACCAGTAGCCATCCGGATCGATTGCCATGTTCGCCAAAGTCGACGAGACGCCCACGGAACAATCGCTTCGACTTTTGCGCACGCTGACGGACTTGGGTAGCCATTGGGCGGACGCCGAGCGGGCAACCGAGTTGGCGCATACGAAGGAGCAGGCTGCCGCTCGGCAGGAGGCGGAAGCCGCTGCGGAAGCCGCCGCAAGCCGGCTCCGCGACGAGATCGCGCGCTCCGAAAGGGAATGCTCACTGGCATTGCAGGCAACTGAAACGCGCCTGCAAATCGAGGAGCAGGCGATCGAAGCGGCTCGTGATTGGGCCGTGGAGCAAGTCGCCGGCGCGGTAGCGTTGTTGGAGCAGCAGGCCTTGCAGGCTTACACGGAGGCTCGCTGGTTGGCGCATTCGGTCTACGAAGCTCAAAGCAAGCGACTCGCCGACCAAGCCATGCGCGCTCAACGTCGCATTCAGCAGCATCAGAGGAGCCTCGCCTCGATCGAGCGGCATGCCGACGAGTGCGTCGCGTATCTCGGCCTTGCGCCTGCACCGGCCTTAGCTTTCGAGCGGCAGTCCCGCGACGACGGCGCTAGTGAAGGGACGCAACGCGAGCAAATCGACGCGTCACTTGAACGCGCCACACTGCTGCTGGGCGCGTTAAGGGCGCTGCGACTCCCCCGTCTGGTGCGCGGCGCCGGTTGGTTGACAATCCTCCTGGCGGCCGCCGCGTTGGTGGCGCCGGTGTGCTTTTTGTTGTTCGGCGCATTCTCGTTGGCGATGGCGGTCTCGTCCGCGGCGTTGATTGCCGTCGTCACGCTCTCGGCCACGCTCTGGCTGAGGCGGATTGCCCGCCGCCAGGTTGCCGTCGCGGAGCAAACCTTGCGTGGGTCGCTGGCCGAAGCGACGGCGCTCTGCCAGCAAGCGCTCCGCGGAGCGGCGGAGGAAAGCCGTCGACGGAAGCGGAAACTCCGTGCGCATCGCGATCGGGAATTCGCTCGGGCGGAGGACGACCGCGCCGCGGTTGCCGCGGCATGCCGGCGCCGACAACAGACCGAGCTTCCGCAATTGACTCATGATGCCGACCAGAAAATGCTCGCGCTGGATCAGGCGTCTCAACGAGACCTCGCCGAGGCCCAAACGTTGGGTGAGCAACGCGTTGCCGGCGCCCGAGAGCAATGGCGGGCGACTTCCTCCAACATTGAGGCAATTCTGCGCGAGCAAATGGGCGCCGCTGAAGTAAGGCGAGCGAACGTTCTCGCGGAGCGTCAGTCGCAATCGCGGATTGCCCTCGCCAAGGCCTGCGCTGAATTAGTCGCATTGCAAAGCGAACTGCACACGACCAGTCCCGTTTGGCAGTCAGTTGCGGAGCATTCGCCAAAGCCCGGCGAATTTCCCCGGGCAGTTCGCCTGGGGTCGTTCGCCGCGAGCACCCTCGCACTGCCGGGACCGCTGGATTGCGTCGACAATGATTTGCCCGCGGCGTTGAGCTTTCCGAATCAGTTGTCGCTGCTGGTGACCAGCGAGCTTGCCGATCGGGATCAAGCCATTCAACTCGTGCAAACGGTCGGGCTACGGCTCTTGACCAGTCTGCCGCCCGGTAAAGTCCGCTTTACGATCATCGATCCGACCGGCTTGGGCGAGGCGTTCGCCGGCTGGATGCACCTGGCCGACTATGACGAAGCGCTCGTCGGGCATCGCATTTGGACGGAACCTGCGCAGATCGAACGCAAGTTGGCGGAAATCACCGAACATATGGAAACGGTGATCCAGAAGTATTTGCGCAACGAGTTCGCCTCGATTCACGACTACAACCGGCAGGCCGGCGAAATGGCGGAGCCGCTGCGCGTCGTCATCATGGCCAACTTTTCGCAAGGCGTAACCGATGCCACGATGCGCCGATTGGCCAGCATCGCTGCGGCCGGGCCGCGTTGCGGCGTGCATCTGCTCATCAGTGCCGACGAACGCCTCGGTAACGCGGCGGCAAAGCAACTGGCGGAGTTGCGCCAGCACCTGGAGACATTCCAGATCTCGGCGGGTGAAGTCCTCTGGCGCCACGACGAAACGGACCCGTTGTCGGTCGTGGTCGATGCGCCGCCGGAGAAAATGTGCAAGCCGCTCCTTCAATCGGCCGGAGAAGCGGCGATCGCGACACGACGCGTGGAAGTGCCCTTCGAAGCCATTGCTCCGCGTGCGGATGAATACTGGACGGCCGACAGCCGGCGGGGGCTCAACCTGCCGCTGGGCCGCGCCGGTGCAACCAGGCTGCAACACCTGCGCCTCGGAGAAGGCACGTCGCAACACGTGTTGATCGCCGGCAAGACCGGCTCCGGCAAGTCGACGCTGTTGCACGCGCTGATCACGAACGCCGCCCTGCGCTACGCGCCAAGCGAACTGCAGATGTATCTGATCGACTTCAAGAAAGGGGTCGAGTTCAAACCGTACGTGACACATCGCCTGCCGCATGCCCGCGTGGTCGCCATCGAGAGCGAGCGGGAATTCGGCCTGAGCGTGATGCAGCGATTGGATCGCGAAATGCGCCGCCGCGGAGAACAGTTTCGCGCCCTGGGCGTGCAGGACGTCGCGGCCTATCGCGACGCAGGGCACGATCTACCGCGCGTGCTGCTGATTGTCGATGAGTTTCAAGAGTATTTCGTCCAGGACGACAAGATCGCGCAAGAAGCGGCGCTCTTGCTCGACCGGCTGGTGCGGCAAGGCCGTGCGTTCGGCATTCACGTGATCCTCGGTTCGCAGACGCTCGGCGGCGCGTATGGCCTGGCGAGGAGCACGCTGGGCCAAATGGCCGTCCGCATCGCGCTGCAATGCAACGAAGCCGACGCGCAGTTGATTCTCAGCGACGACAATGCGGCGGCCAAGCTTCTGACTCGGCCCGGCGAGGCGATTTACAACGACGCCAATGGATTCGCGGAAGGAAATCACCTGTTCCAGGTCGTTTGGACGCCCGACGACCGGCGCGAACATTACCTCGACGAAATCAGCGCCCTGGCGGAATCGCGCGGCGAAGGCGAAATCGCGCAAGTTGTCTTCGAAGGCTCGCAGCCGGCGGACATTGCGCAAAGCGCCGCATTCGCAAGTGCGGCGCGCGAACCTCGCGATGGCGACGCGCGGCACGTTTGCCTGGGCGAGGCGCTGGCATTGGACGGGATCACGCAGGTGACGTTCGAACATCGACACGGCGCCAATCTCCTTTGGCTTGGACAAGACGATCGCCTCGCCGGCGGCATGATGGCCGCGGCGCTCTTAAGCCTGTTGACGGCTGAACCAGAGGCTGACGCGTCCTCGGGCGCGCCAACCTGCGTATTGCTGCACGCGGGAAAATTGGGCCACGATTTCGACGCTTCGACGCTCCAACTGGCGAACTCCTCACCACATCGGTTCGCCATCCATCCCGGCGGCGACGCCGCGGACGTAATGAGCCGATTCGCAGCGGAGCTGGAACGTCGCCGCGAGGGGCAAGTCACTGCGGCGCCTTGGTATCTGTTGGTTCACAATTTGGCAATGTTGCGCCAACTCCGGCGCCAAGACGACGACTTCGGATACGGCCGATCGGGACAAGAGGCGACGGCGCGCGCGGATCGACAATTCGCGGAGCTCCTGCGCGAAGGGCCGGCGCTGGGACTGCATACGCTGATCTGGTGCGACTCGCTGGCCAACTTCAATCGCTCGCTGGAACGCTCCGCTCTCAAGGAGTTCGACAACCTCGTGCTTTTGCAAATGAGCGCCGCGGACTCCAGCCTATTGATCGACTCGGCGGCAGCCAGCCAACTTGGCCCGCACCGGGCGCTCCTGTACCGCCAGGATCAGGGCATGTTGGAAAAGTTCCGGCCGTTTCTTTGCCCGGCCGCCGCGTGGCTGAAATCGCTGCTCTCAGCGTGCGAGATGCAGTCGACCGCGACTGTCGGCACCTAGTCCGCGCTCTTTTCTTGAGGCGGCGGGTCTTCGACGCGCCATCGACGTGACGCAGGTCTTTTCTCCAACTGCGTCCATTTCGGTTCATTCGCAACCATTGTAACGCCAATGGTTTGCGTCATATCATGGGCGCTGACGCCAGAATTTTCTGCTGCGAGCGGCCCGTTTTTCCTTTTTTCGCGTCTCTAGCCTGAGAGGATCGTATTTGCATGGTGAGCGGGTCGACGCCGAAGCATTTGGTGGAGCTCCTCACCCGCGCCCGGGAAGGCAGCGACGGCGCGCTCGGGGAAATTCTCGCTTACTACCGGGAATACTTGAAGTTGTTGGCACGCGTACATCTCGATCGCCGCCTGAGAAGCAAAGTCGACGCGTCCGACGTCGTGCAGGATGCGTTGTTGCGCGCGCATCGCGCCTTTGCCCAGTTCCAGGGCGCGACCGAACAAGAGCTGGCCGCCTGGCTTCGCCGCGTGCTGGCCACGAGCCTGCTGGACTTCTCGCGGCGCTTTCGCAGCACCGCGCGCCGCCAAATCAATCTGGAATGCGGCATTGACCAGGAATTGCACGAATCCTCCCAGGCGCTCGCCCGCGCGCTGACGGACGGCGAATCGCCGAGCGACCGCTACGCCGAACGCGAGCGCGCGGTGTTGCTGGCCAATGCGTTGGCGAAACTGCCCCCGCACTATCGTGACGCGGTGGTGCTGCGTCACCTGGAGGGCCTGTCCTTCGCCGAGGTCGCGGAGCGGATGGGGCGATCGGTCGATAGCGTCAAGAAGCTCTGGATGCGAGGTCTCGCACAATTGCGCACCGGTTGGGGGGACGATCATGCCTTCTGAGCGAGCGAGCCGCGCGGAAGCCCTTGCCCTGGTGCGCCGCGAACCCAGCCAGCCAGACGACGAACGGCTGATTGATGCGTTGGAGCAATACCTCGACCTGGCGGCCGCAGGCCGCGCTCCGGCCACCCGCGATTTCGTTCAACTCCATCCGACGATCGCCGAAAGGCTCCTCGACTGCCTGTCAGGCCTGCGGTTGGTGCGACAGGCCGCACCCGATGTCGAAGCCTCGGCGGCGTCGCTCACTCAGCTTGCCGAAGAGGCCATTCCGTTCACGGAACCGCTGGGAGACTACCGCATTGTCCGCGAGGTTGGCCGGGGCGGCATGGGCATTGTCTACGAAGCCCAGCAGTTGTCGCTCGGCCGTCGCGTGGCGCTCAAGACGTTGCCGCTGGCCGCCGTGCTCGATCCCCGGCAACTGCAACGATTCAAGAACGAAGCCCTGGCCGCGGCGCATTTGGATCATCCGAACATTGTCGAGGTGTACGGCGTGGGTTGCGAGCGCGGCATCCACTTCTTCGCGATGAAGTTCGTCGATGGACCCAGCCTGGCGGACGTGATCCAGGCGCGCCGACGGGAAGGTCAGTCGACGGCCGCGGAAAGCGACGCCGACTCGTCAGTCATCCCTTCGCACGCAGCACTTCCCGCGGACACCTTGCGGGCCGGCCATGCCATCACGATGCGCGACGCTGGCTTCTTCGCCGCGGTCGCGCGGCTGGGAATTCAGGCCGCCGAGGCGCTCGACCACGCGCATCAGATGGGCGTGATTCACCGCGACGTCAAACCGTCGAATCTGATGTTGGACGCCGCCGGCAAGGTCTGGGTCACGGACTTCGGCCTGGCGCGGATCGGGGCAGACGCGCAGTTCACGATGACCGGCGACTTGCTCGGCACGCTCCGTTACATGAGCCCGGAGCAGGCGTCGGGCAAGCCGACGATGATCGATCACCGCACCGATATTTACTCGCTGGGCGCGACGCTGTACGAATTGGCCACGGACAGGCCGGTCGTGCGGGGGCAGGAGCGCGCGGCGATGTTGCGCGAGATCGCCGAGACGGATCCGGCGTATCCGCGCATGATTGTTCCCAGTATGCCGCTCGACCTGGAAACAATCCTCCTCAAGACTCTCTCCAAGGAACCCGCCGCCAGGTACGACACGGCCCAGGCCCTGGCCGACGACCTGCGGCGGTTCTTGGAACACAAACCGATCCTGGCCCGCCGCGCGACACGCTGGGACCAGACGACAAAGTGGGTGCGCCGTCATCGCGCGGTGTCGGCCTTGCTGGCTGTCGCGACCTGCGCCGTGATGCTGTTGCTGAGCGGCGCACTTTGGCATAACCACCGGTTGCGCGAAGAGATCGCCAAGAGCGATGCGCGCAATCTGGAATTGCGCGAGATGACCTACGTTCATGATGTCCCCTTGATCGATGCAGCGCGTCGAGACGGCAAGTTGACATTGGCGCAAGAGCTGCTCGATCGTCACATTCCGGCGCCCGGCGAGCAGGACGTGCGCGATTTCGCCTGGCACTGGCTGAACCGCGCCCTAAATGACGAAGAACTCGTCCTCCGCGGTCACGAGGGACCGGTCTCCGCGGTCACTTATAATTCGACCGGAACGCGGATCGCCACCGGCGGTCACGATGGCACGGTGCGGATTTGGGACGCCCAGACCGGGGCGCCGTTGCGCGTAATCGACGCCCATCACGGCAACGTGAATTGCTTGCAGTTTTTCCGGCATGGTACGGAACTCATCAGCGGCGGCGACGACGGGCTCGTACGTCAATGGCGCGTGGAGGACGGCGAGCCGTTGCATACGTTCAAAGGGCATGTTGGCAACGTGTTGAGCCTGTCGATCAGCCCCGACGAACAATGGTTGGCCTCGGGCGGGGAAGACTACGTGCTGCGCATTTGGGATCTCGCCGGTCGCAAGCTCGCCCGCAGTCTGATCGATGCCAACCATCGGATCAACGTGGTGCTGTATTCCCCCGACGGCCAGCATTTGGCGGCCGGCTCGCGCGACGGCCATTTACGATTTTACCGTAGTGCCGACTGGGAGATTGCCTGGATGCAATCTCGCCACATCAATCAACCGGTTTCGTTGTGCTTTGATCGGCCGGGCGCGAACCTCCTGGTAGGCGACAACAAGGGCCATGTAGTTTTGCTTAGCGTGGCAAGCGGCGAACGCGTGGTCAGCGCGTTGCATGCAGGTACCAGGCAACGAGCCGTGGTACTGCGCGGCGACGGGCAGCGTTTCCTAGCGGTGGACCTCGAAGGGCGGTTGTTTCAAGACGCGATCCATTCGACGATCAAGACGCCGTATCGGCATACGCACGCTTCGCGCGTCTGGGCCGCGGCACGGTCGCCTGACGATAAATGCATCGTCACGGCCGGCGTCGACGGCGCGGCGCGCGTGTGGAGCCTCGATCGGCCGATCGGCGGCGAAGTCCTGTTTTCGATCAAGTCGACGTCGCTTCACCATATTCTGTCCGGCGACGGACAGACAGTAGCTTGCCATTCCAATGAACAAATCGATCTTTGGAAGGTGAATCCTTGGACACACTTGGGCACGATGCCGCTCAACGACGCTCCGGTCACGACATTCGCGCTGTCGCACGATGGCGGGACGCTGGCCGTGGGCACGCGTCGCGGAGAAGTGTCATTGATCGATGCGAAAACACTGCGCGAGATCCGTGCCTGGGACGTCTCCAAACACGTCCACGTGCTTGCCTTTCAGCCGCTTGGGAGTCGCCTGGCGGCGCTGACGGCGACTGAGACGCACCTACTCGAACTGGCGAAATCCGACAGCGTCCCAACGGTGCCATGCAATTCCGCCAATGCCATGGTGTTCGCACCAGATGGAAAGTCTTTTGCCGTCTGCCGCTACGACGACAACCGCCTCACGGCTTGGGAAACCGACTCGGGCCGGGAACGATACTCGCTCAAGGACGCGGCGAATCGCCGCCTTGCCTACGCGGCCAACGGGACGTTGATCGCCGCGGTTCAGATCGACGGTTCCATCGAACTGCGAGATGCGCTCTCGGGCGTACTCCAATCCCGTCTGAACGGCGCGGATGCAAGCTCGCGGCCCGGTCAAATCGCGTTTTCGCCGGACGGGCGATTGATCGCCATCGGCGACGGCAACCGCGGCGTGCGCCTGATTTCGGTGATGTCGAAACAGGAGCTGTTTCGCATCGATGAGTTACCAGGCGTCAGTTACCTGACGTTCGCGCCCGACGGCAAAAGCCTTTGGACGACCTGCGACGACGGCGAGACGTGCTCGCTCGTTCGCTGGTCGATTGATCTTCCGTCCGAAAGACCGACAAATCACAACAACTTAGTCCCAGCCGCCGCTTCGCGCGGCGAGCGACTCTAACTCCAACCCATTTCGCAAACTCAACCCAACTTGAGCCACGCTACCGGTACGCGCGGATCGCATTGAAATCAATCTGTTTCGTTCCTTTTCCCGCAACTTGAGGTACAACCAAATGCGCAATGTTCAGTTGCTCTCACTCGCACTTTTCGCCGCCTTGGCGATCCCTTCAAAGGCTCCGGCTGGCGTGTCGGTCGACACCGTGGGTCGCAACATCTATACCGACGCTACAGGGCTGGCATTCGGACCAAGCGACGGGCTCTTTAATGAGTCTGCATCGTTCTATATCAACGTCGCTGGCTTGGAGGGCCTGATGGAGGCGAGTCAAAATTCGACGATCGATCTGGCAGAAAACCACTTCTTTGGAACCGGGAGCGTCAAGACCGAAACAGGGCATTGGGTTGATTCAAACCTCATCCTCTACTTCACGCTGGACGAAGTCTATAACTACAGCTTTTTCTCCGATCTCTTTGTCACTCAAGGCTCTGAACCATCATATGCTCAGGCCGTCTTGTACAGTTTCGTCGATGGATTCGGCTACGTGCCACTCGACGCGCGCTATGGCACAGGAACAACGGACACCAGCGGTGCACTTGCGGCCGGACAATATCAGCTCAACGTCTTTTCAAGGCTTTTCGCCGCAGCCCCACCCGTGGACGCGAGCTTCAATTTCGACTTCAAACTCACCGAACCCAACAACCACGTCGTCCCCGAACCCGCCTCGATCGCGGTTTGGGCTTGCCTCGGCTTGACCGCTGGTGGGCTGAAGTGGCGGCGGCGTGGCAAGAACTCGAATCCGGCTGCCTAACGGAGTCGCGATCGTTCACTTGACCGTAGGTGCTCCGGCCCGCGGCGCAATGTGCGTCGCGGGCCACTTGTTCCATCTCCACTTGGCTCGGGAATTCGCCCCATGTCACGCTCGCTTCGCGCTCGCTCGTCACGTCGCCGACTTGGACTCGAACTCCTGGAGCGCCGCGCGTTGCTCGTTTGCGGCGGCCTGAGTTCCTTCGGCGACGCCACCGGCGACGGGCAAGTCGATCTCAACGACCACGCCGTGATGCGGGCACAGTTTGGAGCGTCCACGGAACCGGAATTCCCCGTTCTCACGGCCGATTTCGACGACGACTGTGACGTCGATCTCACGGACTTCAATTACTTGAAGAACAATTTTTGGATTCGAGTCGGCGGCAACCCTATCCCCACTGCCAATATCAGCCAGGATTTGGTTCTGGAATACAATTCCGGTGCGTTCCACATCCGCAATACGACGGCGGCGCCCATTTCCTTCGTTGGCTACACCGTCGCCGATCCCCAGGGAAGGCTTTCTTCTGACTTCCAGAACTGGGATCTCCTGAGCAACGAGACGGCCACACTCGGGCCAGGCGCGATTGGACTTTCGACAGCGAACCCCACTCCTTTCAGTCTCTCGGAAATCATACTTCCTCCGCGCATTGCCACGCTCGCGGGGAACGATTCCGTTTCGATCGGCAATCCATTCCCAGGCGTGAACCCCGCCGAATTGGGCGACGTCTCGTTCATGTTTCTGCGCGCCGGATCGATGACGGCAGAGGGCTCGAACGTGATCGCGCCAACGGGGTCGCCGGTCGGGACGCCGATGGACGTCGACGCCGCTGACAATGTAGTGGCCGAAGACGCTTCGCCCGGCGCCACGGTCGGCATCACGGCGTTTGCGGCTGAGCCGGATGCCAGTGATACCGTCGTCTACATTCTGGACAATGACGCTGGCGGGTTGTTTGCCATCGACGCCACGAGCGGCATTGTCACGCTCAATGGAAGCGTGGACTACGAGGGCGTCCGGCACTTCGACATCGTCGTCCGCGCCATGAGCACCGACGGCAGTTCCTCCACCGCCAGCTTCGGCATCGATGTCAGCGATCTCGACGAATTCGATATCTCCAGCACGGTCGACCAGGACGATGCGCCGAATGTGGCTGCGGAAGATAGTGTCGAAGGACAATCTGTCGGCATTACGGCGTTCGCGATCGACGCGGATGGTTCCGCGGTGCTGAGCTATAGTCTTGATGATGACGCGGACGGCCTGTTCACCATTCATGCGGACACAGGCGTGGTGATGTTGGCCGGCCCGCTGAACTACGAGATGGCCACGAGCCATACAATTGTCGCCCGATCCACGAGCAGCGACGGCAGCTCGACCGTAGCCACTTGGATGATCGACGTGCTGGACGTCGACGAATTCGACGTTGGACTGGTTGCCGATCAAGACGCGGCCGCGAACGCCGTGCTGGAGAATAGCGCGGTCGGCACGAGTGTCGGCATCGTCGCCTTCGCCGTGGACGAAGACGGTTCCGCCAGCGTAAGCTACAGCCTGGCCGACGACGCCGGCGGCCTCTTCGCCATCGACCCGACCACAGGCGCGGTGACCGTCGCGGGCGGTTTGGATTTCGAGTCGGCGGTCAGCCACGCAGTCACCGTTCGCGGCGAAAGCACCGACGGCAGCTTCAGTACGGAGCAATTCACGATCGACGTGCTAGACGTCGACGAATTCGACGTCACGCCAATTGTCGATCAAGACGGCGGCGCCAATCTTGTAGCGGAGAACAGCGCTCCCGGAACACCGGTGGGCATCACGGCCTTCGCCGAGGACGAAGATGGCTCGGACGCTGTTTTTTACAGTCTGGAAGACGACGCAGGCGGACTGTTTGCGATCGACGCATCAACCGGCGTGGTTTCAGCGGCCGGCGAATTTGGACTATGAAATCGCCGTGAGTCATGCCATCACCATCCTGGCCACGAGCACCGACGGCAGCTCGCAGTCGCTCGTGGCGGTGATCGACATTGAGAACGAGTTAGAGCCGCCGGGCGACACCGACGGCAACAATGTCGTCGATGTGTGGGATCTCAACAACGTGCGGAACAGCTTCGGCGAATCGGGACCTGGCGTCCTCGGCGACACGAACGGAGACAATCGCGTCGACATCGAAGACCTCAACGCCGTCCGCAACAACTTCGGCGCCGGGCAGCCCGAGCCGACACGAGCGGAACGTTCCGTTCCGCGCGGTGTCAGTGCCATTGGCCGAGCGTCGACGAGCAATGTTGGCCAAGATCGATCGTGGCAGCAGGCGACCGACGCACTCTTTCATGGTTACGATCAACAACTCTTGGAAGCCTTGGTTGATCTGGAAGCAAAACCGATGAGTCGGCGCGCGCAAGTATTGCCTTGGCGTGGCCCAGCGACCCGCGTGAGGCAATTGAAGCCGGCCGTGGCTGAGTTATTCGTGCCATCTCTTGTCAGCACTTCTGCCAGCTAGCGCGGGGCCATGACGCGGGCAAAGTCCTCAAGTCGTGACCGGTCTGCGAACGAAGCCCAGCAATTGTGGTTTGGTAACTCGATCCAAAAAAGCGCGTTTGGCGACTGTAGGAGTCGAAGGCCTGGCCGACTCGCATTCACTTCAACTGCATCTTTTGGCGGAATGTTACCGCCGGAGCACATCGTTGGCAGCTCCTGCTTAACCTGAAATTCGCTTGTCATACTGTTGTACAACCAAGGGAGCGTCAGATGTGTGAAAGAATCGGCAGCGAATGCCAGCTTTGAGTTTAACGATCTCTTTTCCGCCATTACGCGAACGAGCGCGCCTGTTTGCACGACGGCGTCAACGACGGGCTTGAAATCTCGATCACCAGCAAGAAGAAGCGCCCGATGATATGTGCCGCGATACGCGTGATCTAGCATGTCGACTGCCAGACGAACGTCCACTTCCTTCTGGCGTTGTCGCTTTCCGTCGCCTGCAATTACGCCAAGTCGAACATGTATGCCATCCAACGAACGCAAGCCATTTAAGAACCGACGCTTCTCGAGGATGCGTTGCTTTGCCTGGGGTTTTGATTCATTCCGGCGGCGCTTGTTGTAGACGCAGTCGTAATAAAACAGCCTCTTGGCACCAAGGGCACCGCGAAGCCGCTGAAAATCAACCTCAAGAGGAGGCTGGAAAAACTCACCCATCAGGTTCTGCACCGCCAGGCGAAAATAAGCACCATCCACAAAAGCGTATGTTACGTCTTCATGAACTGCGTGCAGCGGTGCGGTTCGGATGACCATTCGTGGTGCGTGTTATTGGAGTGTCTCGCATCTAGGCATCGGTCTATTCGCAGCCCAACGTCGTCGTAACGTGTTGTCAGAAAAGAGATACCGAAGGTGGGAGTCGAACCCACACGAGGTTGCCCTCAATGGATTTTGAATCCTCAGGTAGGCTGACTAACGAGTAGCTAGGCTGCCAAAAACGCCTTGTGTTTGGCACTTTGTCAGTTTCGACGTCGCGGCGCTCGGCAACTTTTTGGGACGCGACTGGAAGACTTTTGGAGTGTTTCCGCGACATTTCGGCGCACGACCACACTGGACCTGAAATCCAGTGTGGTCGCGCTAGTTGGCGAACTCGCCGTTCTACGGTAGAACCGATATTGCTGGGTTAGCGGGTAGCTCCCGCTCAGGCTGCCGGCGCCGAGACGACCTCATCCCGTCTTTCGGTGCCGACGGCCGCCTGGCATCAAAGGATGAGGATCATGGACGACGATTTGGAGAAGGCAGGGCTTTGCTTCTGCACCCAGCAATGCCTGCAGGCTCTGCGGTTCCTTGAAGCGGATTTCCTCCGAATTCCAATCGGAAAGAGCCTTGGCAGTCGCATCGGAATGATCGACGTCTGTATCGAGTCTTTTCAGAGAAACCTGGAATTGGTTTCTTCTTCCGACGGCGAACTTTTTGAATTCGGCTATCTTCACGACGATATTGTGGTTATCGGCAACTACGTTGGCCTCAACTATCACCTCGTCGCGGAGCAAGTAATTCGCCGCGCATCGCCCGTGATCGCCTCGCTTTCGAGCGATTGGGAACGCATCGCCAGCGTGAAAATGACAAAGGAACTCCGCGCGGGAATCTGCACCGGCCTGACAGAGCACCAGCATCGTGTGTTGGATGCCGGTGTGGCGCACGAATGGCTCAAAACTGAAGGGCCAGAATCATTTGTGGCCCTTCCGCTGGTGCAAAAGCCTGGCGGCGTTCGATCGCGCAACATGAAGTTTTTCGAATTGCACGAACAGGGAATGGGGCCGGCGGCAATTCTGGATTACTGGAATGATTTTCTGCCTGACGACGAACGCCGCAAAATCTGCCCTGACGGCTGGCAGCGACTCGAAGGCAATCGTGAACAGCAGCGGCGTTACATAAGTCAGATCGTCAGGGTGGTGCGGTTGTCTTTCTCGGAGGAAAACTAGCGATATTTCCGAAATTGCACCATTTGTCACCCCCTTCGTACTCCTCCTCCGACTACTCAAACCGCCATAAGCTTCTCCCGTCAGTTGCGTCACTTGAGGTGCTGCCGATCGATTAGCCGAATCATCTATTGTCGGTTGCGAGTGAGGGAGGGCAGAAGGTGCATTGGGTGGAGGGCGATCTCGCCGGTGGCATGCCATTCCGGCGCCGTCAATCGTGCTTCGCCATGGACAGAATTATGGTCAGCGCTAGTTCATCGCTCTTCGGAGTTTTGTTTCGCCAATAGCGTAAGGGCTTCCTGATGGCCAAATAGGCAAGCATTAGTCAAATGTTTCCGTGCAACGTCGAGCCTGGCTGGTTCTGACAGGACAGTGGCTGCAGCGATGAGCGTAACTGCAATCTCATATTCTTTCTCTCCTCGCATGAGATTGTCCCCCGGATAGTTGAAATAGAAGATGGTGGTTCCCCACGGTCAGGCGGTGTTCGCCTGGCCGCTCTTTGCAGGAGATTGGAGAACCACCAT
>JAWXBP010000125.1 GCA_034440135.1 Planctomycetia bacterium | reverse complement strand
CGTGTGGCCCTCAACGGGATGATGCTAGCGCGTCCACTTGAGTCAGCGCCGTAAGATCGCAATGTTCAGCGTGCATCGAAACGGCCCTATGTTTGCCCGTCTCGCGCCAGGCAAGGCGCAGTGCTCCGACCGCACGAATTCCGTAATGCTCATCCAGAGCCGAGTCATATCCGTTTTCCTCGACCGAGCCGAGGAACTTTACGAATCGCTCAGGGGATTCCTTTTTAACCAGATAGGCCACGAGGGCGTGACTCTGCGCATAGAACGCCGGCCACCGATCATGTGAGGGATAAGCCTCCAAAGTGAGCAGCTCGGCGGCGCTGAACGCTGAGCCAGAAGCAAATGCCGTCTCAAGATCACTCGTATGTCTGGCTTGCTTCTCCGCAGGGTCGGCCAACATTGCCATCCCTTCTTCCGCCCAAAGCGGCCAGGGTTTTCCCTTCATCCAGTCGGCGACCACGACGTGGGTCATTTCATGTGGCAGGGCCGCCGTCAGCAGATTGGACTTGTCCGCTCGCAAGTCAACGCGTCGCGACACCACCCTGTATTGATCGGTCTTCACGTCGGCCGAACCCGAGGTACTTGAAGCGCCCCGCCCAACGGCTTGGAGATAGCTCGCTGCGTCTTGATGAACGACGATTTCGCAACGCGGATCCCAGGTCGATTCGTGCTGATCGGGAAACCAGCGCTCGCATAACGCACCGCGCAGTTTCTCACAATGTTCCGCAATCGAATTGGCGTCGCCAGCGCGAGTATGACAGACGACGCGAAAGTTGCGAGAGGTAGCGCATCGCCAGCCAGGACGACCTCGGATCGCAGTAACAGTCGTCGCCCCGATTTCACATGCCGTGCACGGTTCACGTGCGGTGGCCGATTTTGCCGTAGTGCACAGCAAGACAAGGAAGGAGATGGCCTGAAATGCAATGGCACAAGGATGGATTCGCCGCACTTTGCCCCCTGCAATTGAGTTGTTGCAGGGGTGGGCGAATCGCAACCGCTATGCCGGATAAGAAAACAGCCAGGGGAATTCACTTTAACCCATTGCCGCAGAATGGCTTAGGGAGTATTTGCCTCGTGTGATTCACTTTTATGCAGGACACTTGCTGCCAATCTGATGTGCTGATGCCGCCCAAGAATTGTGCCGGGTCGCCGACGTAGCGGCCGGAATTGCGGTCCATTTTCACTGTCCGACGACCTCGCACAGGATGATGTAGGCCCCGGTCTCATCGCGACCCTCCCAGGCGGCGACCACCGGCCCGGTAAGGGTCGGCGAGGCCGCCACGACCGGGTCGTATGCTTGGGAAGTGAGCTGTGTCGGCACGAGTTCCCCCGGACGAAGTATGAAAGCCTCCTCAGCACGGTTTTTCAACCAGACGACGTAGACTCCTTTCGGCGAAGCTGCGATCCAGGGTTGTTCGCCGTCACCCAAGAGGCGTTCTGGAGAATCGTTCTGGGTAAGAAGGTAGACTTTGCCCTCGCGCCGCCAGACGGCGCTCACCCCGTAGGCTGCAGTACAAGTGATTGCGCCGCCATCCATGGGGCAAGCGTCGAGCGGCCAGGTTTCCGCGCCCAGCTTGGACGCCGTTCCAAAACTGACGCCACCGTCAGTGGATTTAGCCACGTACATGTCGCGATTTCCCGAAAGCGAGTTGCGCCACATGACATGCACGACGCCATTCGCTCCCCATGCGACGCTGGGATGACAGCACTCGCAGACGCTGCCGTCCGGCGATCGGTAAACCAGTACGTTCTTGGACCACGTAGCGCCGGCATCGACGGACGTCGCCGCCATGACCTCCGATTTCTTGTGTCGCAAATCAAGCCAAACACAGCAAACAGTTCCGTCCGGGCCAGCGCTCATTCCATGCAGTCCTTCCCGCGCCGAGTCCGCTACGTCGTTGACGACTATAGGAGCGGACCAAGTCACACCGGCGTCCGCGGAGCGATAGCACAACACATTCCCGTCCTGGCCCTTGCCCAATGGTCCGCCAATGGCTGTGACCGCAATCCTTCCGTCAAACGCCACGATGCGCGGTCCGCGTCGCATGCCCAGCGACAACGCGCCTAAGCTCGGCAATTCCGTCGGCGCAGAGTACGACTTGCCCTGGTCGTCCGAGCGGCAATAGCGGACGGAGTTGTTGACGCCATAGACCAGATGGATCGCCCCGTCCTCGTCCACGGCCACTTGAGGCTGCCGAGGTTGCGATGCCTTGTCGCCGCGAGCTACTTCGACCGGCGTTCCGGCGGTTGCGTGCAGCGTGAGCAAAAGCGCGGTTGCTACCGCAAGCGCCGTAGGTTTCATGGGAGGCTCGTCGAGAACATGGATCAGGAACCGGCCATACCGGATGCCGTTCCTGATCAGTCTACCGCCCGCGTCGGTATTCTCAACCGTCGGCTGGCGGACGGCGGACCTCTTCCGCGGTCACTTCGGTGAGTACCGGTCCTCCCGTGGCGCGTTCCAACTCGGCCAGGCGGGTATGGAACATGGCCAATGCCGCTTCCTGTTCCTCGCGGAGCGTGACGAGTTGCCGCTGCGCCGTCGCAAGCTCCAGAAAGCTGGACGTATTGGCCTCGTAGTTCGCTCGGGCGGCGCTGACGTTTTGCTCCGCCACGGGAATCAACCGTTCCGAGAAAAGCCGCAATGTGCGGCGGCTTTCCTCAAGTTGCTCGTAGGCGGTAACGACTTCGTACTGAATATCCAAGACGCGTTGCTCGTATTCGCTCCGTCGCTGGCTGACGCGGAACATCGCTTCGCGCACGGCCGCGTTAAGGCGTCCCCGGTACAGAGGCATGTTCAGGTTGACGCCCACTTGGCCCCGCAGGTCGCCTTGCGTACTGGACGGCTGCCAGAAGGTGTCGTAACGACCGAAGAATTCCACGTCCGGATAGTACGCTTTCATCGCCACGGCCACCGCCGCCTGTTCGGCGCGGACTTGGGCCGCGATAGACGTCAAGTCGGGGCGTTGCGCAATCGCCAGCTGCTGCAACAGTTCGGGATTGAATTGGCCGGGCGGAATTTCCAACTTGTGCGGCGGCGCGGCGAGCGGCGCATAAGGAGGTACACGCAACAGCGTATTGATGCGCGCGACCGCCACGCGATTCATGCGCTCCAACTCGATTTGGCGGCGCTCCAGTTCAATCAGCTCGACGTCGGCTTGCAGCAGATCCTGCTGCGTCACCTGACTAGCGCGGTATTTGGCGTCCGCCGTGTCGCGGAATTGACGTAGGATCACGACATTCTGGTCGATCAACTCGCGTTGACGCCGTACCAAGTAGTAATCGAAGTAGGCCGTTTGCGTGATCGCGACTAAGCGCAAGCGGCTGTCCTGCACTTCGTGGAATGCCGAGGCGGTCTCCGCCCGGGCTTGGCGGCCGCGCGCCGCGCGTTTGCCAAACCAGGGGAGCTTTTGGCCACCCTGTAAGGCGTAGGCCGATTCCAGCTCGTCGTTGTCAAACGAGGCCGGCGCCGCGATCGAGGAGAACATGGGATCGTCGAGTGAGACCACTTGCGGATAGCGCTGCGCTGCGGACTGCCAAGCCGAGATCATCGCCTGCAGCGACGGATTCCGTGCTTGCACGTCAGCCACGAGCTGCGGCAACGAGAGTTCAGACGATTCCTCCCGATGCGTTACCGGCTTGATCTGGCTGACGATATCGCTCGATGGGCCAGGACTTCGCGCGGCCGACGTAACTGAATTCGTAGCCGTTTCGACGCGGACGGCGCCGGATTTGGAATGCGGAAAACTTGCCGTTCGAGGCCCGGTTGATTGACAACCGACCGCGAACAGTGTGGCAACCGCGCATAGTTGCACTCTGCGGAACAGCGACATGACGCCTCCGTGCGGCAACTGGCGGACTCGTCGAGACTGGCGGGTTAGCGGGAATCGGGACGGACGCACCGGCCCAGAAGTGAGGAAATCGGCGGGTTGAAGCGGTTACACGATGAAATGCATTACATCCGGAAGGGTCGCCGTGACCCCTAATATTCATTGCTAGCGAGGGACTGTCGGATTCGACGTTAAGTGCTGGCGAGAAACGACTTCCGCACAATACTGGACGTCGCGAGCGCCTTTCTTATTTGCCGGGGGCCAAAACAACCGATAAAGTTAACGTAGAAGACCGTAACCATCGGGAAGTCTTGACATCCAAGCCGTTGCGTCCTTACGCCCGAGAATTTGGTCACGTATAGAGTACCATCATGTTCCGAACTGCCACAATTCGCCGCTTGAGCAATCGCTTAGAGGCGCTGGCGGTCTGGGCGATGATTCCGTTGGCGGTGTTGAACGGCCGCACAGTGGGTGGATGCATTTGCGCGGACGGCCGTTACGAGGCGACTTGCAACACCTCCGTGTGCGCTGGCCGGACGTGGACTTCAGCCGAGTCAGCGAGTTGTGGCTGTTCTTGCTGTGCGCACGGCACCGACAAGCAAGGCGGTACCGATTGCTGCCGCAGGAAGTCTTGTTGCTCGCATGAACCTCAAAAGCCGGGGCGCAGTTCCGGCGGCGAATCGGTCAGCGACAAGGGTTGCTGCCAGCCGGTTTCCCAGACGTATGTGACTCCAACCGTGGTCATCAAGTCGAACTTTGATGAAGCCCGTCCGTTGGAGCTACTGACAACCGACGCGGCAGCTTCGCTGCAGTCGCTGTTTCAAGCTGCAGCGCATCGTTTCGACGACAACCACGTAGCTTCTTGTACGGCGCCAGATCTCGTGATCAGGTTGCGCAAGCTCGTGATCTAAATCTCTTGCCCATGCCGCATTCTTTGCGGCGTTCGCTGGGTGTTTCTTTAAGTACGTTTCTAGGGCGGATCGAATTCGCTCTCGGCGGCTCTTGAATCATTACTGGCGTTCTTGTTCGGCAAACTCCATTCGATCTGGCGCTGAGTGGCGCCGGTCGCACCCATTCCTTAGCCCATCCAGGCTGGGAGATTGATCCAACGGCATTGGACGGCTGCGTCGCGTCGACGCGCCCGACAACGCCATTTCCTCAAGAAGGCGGTTACTATCATGAACGTCAAGATGATCCTGTTCACAGTTGTCGCATTGACTCTGGCGACCGTCAGTTCCTCAACCGCGACCCCTCGCACCTGGTCGAAGGGGACTGGCAACTATGACGGGAGCATGACGCATCGACCGACGCCCAGTGTGCGACGCTCGTATCGTTCGGTCGCTCCGCGAATGATCGAAGAGTCGCCGAGTCCAGCGGCGGTGGCGAATGCGCCGTCGACGACACGCCGGTATTCGTACGAACCGTCCGCGCCGAGTGATTCGACGAGGGCGGCGCAGGCGCCGAGCTTAGTTCGGTCGACGCGGAGTTACTTGTTTGAGCCGTCAAATTCGGCGTCGCGGATGCGGACGTCACGGCCCTCGGCCAATTCACTGCCGAAGTCGGACCCACGGCGCTACAACTTCTAAGCGTCCCATCTGTCGTGTTGCCGCCTGGCCCGGCGCTCCGGGCCAGGCATGATTTTCCTTCTTCCCTCCAAGGTGACGCATGAGATTCCCCTTCCTGTTGTCCATTGCCTCGACGGCACTCACGGCGCTCGCATACGCTCAAGATGCAAGCGAACCAAAAGAAGAAGGCGTCACGGTCGTCAAGGCGACCTACTTGATCACCGGCCTGCACTGTCCGCCCTGCACGAAGACGGTCGAGTCTTCATTACGGCAGATCGACGGCGTGAAATCCGTCAAGGTCGATTGGAAAACCAAGAATGCGAAGATCGAGTTCGATGAGGCGGTGCTGCCGGCGCAGAAACTCGCGCTGCTGATCGCCGATACGCCGCACATGATGGGCGGAAACCTGCATTACGACGGCTGGCTGGCGCTGAAAGCCTCGGAAATTATGGATGACGCTAGCGCGGAGCGCGCCAAGGAAGCGTTGAGCAAACTGGAGGGAGTGAAGCGCGTCGTGGCATACCCCAAGAAGCACTCGCTGGGCGTACAGTTTACCGACGACGGCGAGGTCACGAGTCACCAGTTGATCGAGGCGCTGACCGCCGCCGGATTCACGGGCGAGAACTATTGAGCCGATCGAGAGAGAGGCGGAGGCAGCCGTGCCAGGCTGGCGGGTTAGCACCAAGTGTCTGGCTGGCTTGCGTCACGGCTGCCTTTTGTTGCTTTATCTATCGAGGAGAGTCTCATGTTTGGCGTAAATCGCCTCCCGTCCGCAAACGACCCGGTTGGCCCGCTGCCGTCCGACAATGACGAAGGCGGACTGCGCGCGCCGCCCGGGCTGAAAGGCTGGCGGAAGGCTTGGTGGTGGTTTGATTTCATCATTCTGGTGAAGTTAGCGCGGCTGCGCTTCATCGGCATCCTGGCGGTGATCGGCGTGATCATCACGCAATGGGACACGCTCAACGCCTACTACGAAAAGTGGACTCGGCCCTCAGGCGCAGTCGCCGCTGCCGCGTCCGGCATCGAGTACTTCTGCCCGATGCATCCCTCGATCATTCGCGACAATCCCAAGGACAAGTGTCCGATCTGCTTCATGCCGCTCTCCAAGCGGAAGAAGGGGAGCGGCGTGGCCGAGGCCTTGCCGGACGGCATTGTGAATCGCGTCCAACTGACGCCTTATCGCGTCGTGTTGGCCGGCGTGCAGACGTGGCCGGTCGACTACCAACCGCTGACCAAGCAACTCACCGCCGTCGGCTACGTGGAATTCAACGAACGGGGCGAGCGCACCGTTGCGGCGCGCGTGGCCGGTCGCATCGACAAGCTAGTCGTCAACGAAACCGGACAGATGGTCGAGGCAGGGGACGAGTTGGCGTTGCTCTATAGCCCGGAGCTGAACGTCACGGTTGAGAACCTGCTGAACGCGAATCGAAGCGGAAATCAACAGTTGCTCGCGGGAGCGCGAACGCGCCTGGAGCGACTGGGGATCGACGACGCGCAGCTTGACGAAATCTTATCGGCCGGCGAGTCGACTTCTCACCTCAAGATTCGCTCGCCGATCGACGGCCATGTGATCACCAAATACGTGCGCGCGGGGCAGTACGTCCAGGAAGGGACGCCGCTGTACGAGGTCGCCGATCTCGCGACCGTCTGGATTCAGGCCCAGATTTATGAAGATGATCTAGCGTTCTTGCCCGTCGGCGACACAGAACAAGACCGCCAGCGCAACTTGAATGGGTTGGACATTAGCGCGACCACGCGGGCGTTTCCGGGCGAGGTGTTCCACGGCAAGTTGGCGTTTATTTATCCCCATGTCGATCAAAACACGCGGACCGTCACCGTGCGGTTCGAGTTGGATAACCCGGGCCACAAGCTGCGACCAGGCAGCACGGCATCCGTGACGCTCAAGGTCGAGCCGAAGGACGTCGCGTCACTGTCAAGCGCGAATGATGATCCGCGGCGCCAGAAGATGCTCGATGAAGGACGCGTGTTGGCAGTGCCCGAGAGTTCCATCATCGACACCGGCAGCCAGAAGATCGTCTACCGTCAATCGTTGCCCAACACCTTTGAAGGCGTCGAAGTGGCTGTGGGACCGAGCATGTCTGGCCCGGACGGCGTCGTGTTCTACCCCATCCTGCGCGGCCTCATGCCTGGCGATTTGGTCGTCACCAGCGGCTCGTTTCTCGTCGATGCGGAGACCCGACTCAATCCGGCCGCCGGCTCGATTTACTTCGGCGGCAGCGGCGGATCGCAAGAGCGGTCCGGCGTGACGACGGTCCGACCATCCACGCCGGAAGATCCGAACGGCAAGATCAAAGCGGCGCTCGCGAAGCTAGCGCCGGAGGACCGCACGCTTGCCGAGGCGCAACGCTTCTGCCCCGTATTGCCGGCCAGTCGCTTGGGATCGATGGGAGCGCCGGTCAAATTGATGGTCGCGGGGGAATCACTGTTCATCTGCTGCAATAGCTGCAAAGAGAACGCTCTGAAGAACTCGGATGCTACGCTCGCCAAGGTCAAGGAACTGAGGGGCGCGAACCAAGAATAACGTCGGAATAAGTCCGTCCATCTCACATGAGAGATTGTTTGATGAAAAAGATGTTTTGCGCAATCACATTGCTGTTGTCCATCGTGATGGTGGGTGTTGGTTGCCAAAGGACGCCAACCTCGCCGACGGCAAAGCAATACGACATTATCGGCAAGATCGTGGCAGTCGACCGCGACCGTGGGACAGTCACGCTGGACCACGAAGACATTTCGGGACTGATGCAAGGCATGGAAATGGAATTCAAGGTCGAAAAGCCTGAGTTGCTCGAAGGCCTGAACGCCGGCGACGAAGTCATGGGACAACTTGACGTCCAGAGCAGCGACCAGGTCATCACTAGCATTCACAAACGCTAATTGTCGGTCGGATTCACTGTTACTGATGCCAGGATCTGAGTTGTCGCCATGATTGAGAAAATCATCGAGCTTTCGATTCGCAATCGCTTTCTGGTGCTGATCGTAACCGCTGCGCTGACGGTCGCCGCCATCTACGCCACACTCCATACGCCCGTCGACGCGATTCCGGATCTGAGCGAGAATCAGGTGATCGTGTTCACGGACTGGATGGGGCGCAGTCCGCGCGAGATCGAGGATCAGGTGACCTATCCGCTTTCACGCAAGCTGCAGGGATTGGCGGGAGTGAAAACGGTTCGGTCGTCATCGGAATTTAACTTCTCGATGATCACGATCATCTTCGACGACGACATCGACTTTTATTTCGCCCGCCAGCGGGTCACCGAAAAGCTCAGTCAGGCCAACACGTTCTTGCCGGCCGGCGTGATGCCGTACCTCGCGCCGGATGCGACGGCGCTGGGGCAAATCTATTGGTATACGGTCGAAACCAGCCTGGAGCACCCCATCGATTCGGGCCGGCTGTGGGCGATCAACAAGTTCTACATCGCCCCGCAACTGAACTCCGCGCCAGGCGTGGCCGACGTGGCGATCGTGGGCGGCACGCCGCTGGAGTATCAAATCGACGTGCGGCCGGAGGATCTGAGGGCCTATGGAATTACGCTCGGCGAGCTTTACGCCGCGGTCGGCAAGAGCAACATGCCGGCCGGCGGCGGCGTCGTGCAAAAAAACAACGCCGAGTACATCGTCCGCGGCGTCGGTTGGATCAAAGATAAGCACGACATCGCAAACACCGTCATCAAGGAAGTGAACGGCACGCCGATCTACGTCCATAGCATCGCCACGGTGCAACTCGGTACGCAGTTCCGCCGCAGCGTGTATGAAAAAGACGGCAACGAGGTCACCGGCGGAGCGGTGTTGATGCGGCATGGCGAAAACCCGCTGGAAGTGACGAAGCGGGTCAAGGAGAAGATTCACGAGCTACAGCCTGGACTGCCCGAGGGCGTGCATATCGTCGCCGCCTACGATCGCACGCGACTGATCGAAGGGGCGATTCACACGCTCAGCGAAGTGATGTGGCACGAGATGGTGATCGCCTCGCTGGCGATTCTGCTGATCTTGATGCATTTCCGCAGCGTGTTCGTAATCTGCATCACGCTGCCGCTCGCGGTGTTGTTCTCGTTCCTGATGATGTGGGTGCTGCGCGAAACCGGCATCATCGACATTCAGGCCAACATCATGTCGTTGGCGGGCATCACGATCTCGATCGGCATCCTGGTCGATCAGGCGATTGTGATGACCGAGAATGCAACGCATCACTTGAAGGAGCATTTCGGCGACCGTAAGGTAACGGGCGACATCCGCGAGCTAGTGATTCAGCCCTGCCGCACGGTCGGCCGGCCGATCTTTTTCTCCGTCCTGATCATGCTCCTATCGTTCGTCCCGGTGTTCATGCTGAGCGGCCGGGAAGGCAAGCTATTTCATCCGCTGGCGTTCACCAAGAGCTTTGCCATGATCGGTGTGGCGCTGATTTCGGTAACGCTCGTCCCCGCGCTGATTCCCACGTTCATCAAAGGGCGCCTGCGGAGCGAAGAGGAGAATTGGATCGTGCGCAGCTTTATCCACATCTATAAGCCGCTGCTGACCTGGGCGCTGCCGCGGCGGAATTTGGTGATGTGGATGTTCGCCGTGCTGCTGGTGCTCGCCGCGGGAATGTTCCCGTTGCAGGCGGTGTTCGGTCAGGGGGCTTCTGAAGAGGCGTGGCGAACGACGTTTTTGTTGGTATTCGCCTTGGTCACGTCGCTAACGGTCATTCTCACGACAGGAAAAAGCTACGGCTTTTGG
>JAWXBP010000124.1 GCA_034440135.1 Planctomycetia bacterium | reverse complement strand
GCTTTGGTCCGCTTGGCGATTGGAGCGCTCATCCTCGGCTATCTGCTGCCGGATGCCGTTTCGCGGCCGGAAGAGCCGCACGTCTACTTTTTCGGGGTCTATCTTGCCCTCGCGGCGCTCATTTTCAGCCGCATCCTTGTCGATACGGGAATCTCGCCGACGCGTCGCATCCTGGCCGCGTGTGCCGATATTGGCATGCTCACATGGTGCCTTGCGTTCTTCGAGGAACGCGGTGCGCCGTTTTTCCTGGTCTATGTCTGGATCACGCTCGCCAATGGTTTTCGCTTCGGCGCCAGATATCTGCTTTATGCACTGGCTCTGTCGATTGCGGGGTTCTCGGCTGTGCTGTACTTCAGTGAGTTCTGGCGCGCTCACCTGTCTTTCGGGGTCGGGCTGATGCTTGGCTTGGTGATGCTGAGCCTCTACGTGAAATCGCTCGTGACCACGCTTTTCGATGCGCTGGCGCGCGCAGAAGCGGCAAACGAGGCCAAGCGGCGATTCATCTCAGTGGTGAGCCATGAGATGCGAACTCCGCTGAACGCGATCATAGGCATGTCCGACCTCCTGCTCGATACGAGCATGACGCGCGAACAGACCGACATGTTGCAGACGGTGCGAGGCTCGTCGCGGGTGATGCTCGCGCTGGTTGAGGATGTGCTGGATTTTTCCAAGATCGAGGCGGGGAAACTGGCGCTCGAAACAGTGGATTTCGATCTGCATGCCTTGGTTAACAGCACCTGCCGAATAGTTTCCGCGCAGGCGATGGGCAAGAACATCGACCTTACGGTTTCGATCATGCCGCAGGTACCGCCGGCGGTGCGAGGCGATCCCCACCACCTGCGCCAGATTCTCCTCAATCTCGCCGTGAACGCTGTCAAGTTCACCGAGCGCGGTGGCGTAACCGTACACGTTTCAACGCAAGGTGAGACAGATACCCGTATCCGCCTGAAGTTTTCGGTTCGCGACACTGGCATCGGGATATTGCCGGAGGCGCAGAAGCGCATTTTCGAGAGCTTCACGCAGGCCGAGCAGTCGACCGTTCGCCGCTTCGGCGGCACTGGCCTGGGCACGACGATCGCCAAGCAGCTCGTCGAGCTTATGGGCGGTCGTATCGGGCTGGAGAGCTCGGTCGGCCTGGGCAGCACGTTTTGGGTGGAACTCGACCTAGAGAAGCAGGCCACTCAGCCTGACGTGGCCGGTGGCGAGCTCGCCAATACGCGCATGCTTCTAGTCGGCTTTCCCGAGAGCGAAACCGCCCTGCTGCGAGAAGCGCTTGTTTTGTGGGGTGCGACAGCCGTCTTCGAGAACGGGGTCGAGGAAGGCGCGCACCGCCTAGCGGCCGAGATTAGTCTAGCCAAGCCTTATCACAGTGCGCTGCTCTTTGCCGGTGATGAGGCCTCGGGACGGGAGCTCGCGCAGCGCTTTCGCAACGCGGCCCCAAATCCGCCACCCCCGGCGATCCTTTGCGCTCCACGCTCAGTCCAGGTGGCGCGTTTTGTCGCGCTATCGGCTGGTTATACGGCAGTGCTCGAGCTCCCGTTCGAGAAACGGCAGTTGTTCAACGTCCTGCATTCGGTATCAGCCGGCGGCGAGATGCAGGAAGGTGTGGTACGCCTCAAGGACTATGCGCGACGCCGCGCAAGCGGCCGCAAGCTAAGAGTCCTTGTCGCCGACGACAATCCGACCAACCGAGAAGTCATCGGCAAAATCCTCGAGCGGGGCGGGCATTCGGCAACGATCGTCCCGGATGGCGAGGACGCGCTCGACGCTCTGGAACAGGCGGACTACGACATGTTGCTGCTCGATCGCAACATGCCACGGATGGGCGGAATCGAAACGCTTCAGGCCGTTCGCCTGATGGGGCGCGGCCTAGAACGCCTGCCGGTCATCGTTCTTTCTGCCGACGTAACGCCGGAGGCTCGCCGTGAATGCCTAGAGCACGGCGCAGATGCCTTCCTCGCCAAGCCGGTCGAGGCGCTACGCCTACTCGAGAGCATCGGGGAACTGGCGGACAAGGGCGCGGGTGCGCCGGTAACGGCGGGAACCGCGGGCCACAACCCGGGCCGCTCCGCCTTGCAGGCCCGGTCCAGCCTGCCTGTGTTGAATCGCGAGACCCTCGGCCACTTGGAAGAACTTGGATCCGGTCGTCAATTCGTGGAGCGGCTATTCGGTATCTTTTTCTCTGATAACGTTGTGCTGCTCAAGAAGATCGAAACGGCGCTCGTCGCACGCAGTCCTGGTGAGTTCCGCAATTACCTGCATGCAATCAAGGGATCGGCCGCAAGCCTGGGCGCAGACCGCCTCACGCGACTGTGCACCGCGATCGGAATGCTGTCGGACAAGGAGTTAAAACTACAGTCGGCGGGATTGCTCAAATCCATCACCGACGAATTCGCAGCGGTGCGAACGGAGGCCAAGGTTTATCTGCGAGACAAAATGAAATCGTCTGGTTAATGGACGATACAATCTGCATTTCTCGTTCGAGAGAACACGCAGATGTCTTTTTTTCTCACCCTAATCGAATCCACTGATGCTCGCCGCCGCGAGCTTGAGGCGGTCCCGAAGATGTACACGATGATCCACCACGGATTGTCGCTGGGCGAATACCGCGCATTCCTGCATGACCTCTATTACATCGTCTGGCATTTCTGCCCGATCATGGCAACGGCGGCGTCGCGCTGCGGAGACGACTTCCGCCACATCCGCTACGACCTCTACTCGCGCATAGAAGAGGAGCGAGGCCACGAGGACTGGGTTCTGGAGGACGTCAAGGCAATGGGGGGCGATGTCGACGCGGTTCGATCCCTGCCGCCCAGCGCACCGGTTCAGGCCATGATTGCGTTCAACTACTACAGTGCCGAACGCAAGCATCCGTGCTCGGTGCTTGGCATGCTCTACATGCTGGAAGTCGTTGCGTCGGTCTATGGCGGCCGCGTATCCGACTCGATTGCCAAGGCGCTCGACCGCGACGTGGAAGCCGGGGGGTTCAAGTTCCTGTCTTCCCACGCCACGATGGATGCGGATCACGTCGCGCAGATGAACCAGCTCGTCAAGACTATCGACGACCTCGCTGCGCAGGAGGCGATCATCAATTCGACCCAGGTCAACTTCTACCAGTTCGCGCAGATGTTCGGCGAGGGCGGGTTCGCCGCCCTCGCCAGCGACTAGGCGCTCGCTGCGAGGGCTTCTGCGGTGATGTCGGTCACCGCTTCGCCCGCCATCCTGCGCATCTGCGCGCGGACGATGCGGCCCATCATTTTCAGGTCGCGATCCTCGATGCGTAGCGCCGCGTCTACCCATGTTTCGGTGATCGCGTCGAGTTCCTCGCGCGTTACTGGGTGCACGAGCTGACGCGCGCGATGTACTGCCGCGTAACCGTTGCGCCGCTTGTAGGTGGTTGCAATCCAGTTGTTGACCGCCGCTTCCCCTTCGCCGTCCTTGGCGAGGACATCCACGATACCCATCCCATGCAATTGCGTTGCAGACAGGATCTTTCCGGACAGGATCAATTCCTCCGCGGCGCGCATGCCGATCTTGCGGGCAAGCAGCGAATACGCGCCCATGCCCGGAAACAGGTTGAAGAGGATTTCCGGCAGGCCCATCTGGGCCGATTCCTCAGCGATGATCACGTCGGAGGACAGTGCGCACTCGAAGCCACCACCCAGCGCATCGCCCTGAACCAGGGAGATCGTGGTCAGGCTGGGCGAAAAGAAGTTCTTGATCTTCGGGTACATGTTGTCGATGCACAGCCTGGCGTAGTGAAGCAAAGCCTCGCGGTCGCGCGACTTAATCAGGAGGACGAACAGGGCCAGGTCGCCCCCCAAGTTGAAAACGCGCGGGGTGCGCGACGCCATCACGTAGTAATTGACCCTGTTCATTTTCCCGTCGAACTCGAGATAGCCGCCATTTTCGGCCAGCAGGGCGTCGTGGGCACGGATGTCCTTCAGCAGGCCGAGACTGAAGCATGCAGTGCCTTTCGGATTGAAATATCCCCAGATAGTCCCGGTCGAAGGGTCGAATTCGGAATTGAATTGGGTGTTTTTTTTGCCATACGGGGTCCGTAGGACGGTGTTCAGGAACTCGACATCGCGCATGTTGCTCATGTGAACTACTCCTCAGTTTGAGGCCCCCGAATGGGTGCCATTGCCTTGGCCCGGATCTGACGAATTACTTGAACTACCGGACGCTCCCACCAACAATTAGACGCTGCTTCAATGGGTTGCGCAATGACAGATTCTTACACTTGCGGCTTGGGGGCCTTTCGTGTTGCGCGCCAACGACGGATCGGACATG
>JAWXBP010000123.1 GCA_034440135.1 Planctomycetia bacterium | reverse complement strand
GTAAACGCCCACCTGAAATCAGGTGGGCTTTTTCTACGCGCTGACATCGGCGAGAATGGCCGGCATGAAACCAAGATTCTCCATCCTCACATTGCTGGGCATCACGGCCTACGTCGCCGCGGAAGTTGCTGACATCGACAGACCGACTTGGTAGTAACTAGCGAGCTCTTACTAAGTCTGTTAGGATCGCGACCTTCATCACACTATACGAGGACCGACAATGGCAAAGAAGAAGAAAGCAGTCCGCAAGCCCTGGTCACCCACCGAACTGAAGAAGTTCAAGTCAATGGCGGGAAAGACGTCCACGGTGGAAATCGCCAAGCTGTTTGGCAGGACGCCCGTGGCAATTCAACAAAAGGCCGTCTATGAGGGCATGTCGCTGGCGCTGAAGAAACGGAAGTAACTCCGGTCGCGCCATGGACAACACAATCGAGTATTTGAACACCGATCTGGACCTGAAATCGCCTACCGACCTAGAACCGCTGGCAAGTGCGCTCAGGTCCGGTGGCGTGTTCGATCTGCACGTGAGCCGCTGGGACGATGGGCTATGGTACGCCCGGTTCGAGACGGATGAATGCTACTCTGAGCCGGAACCCAACATCACTGCCATGCTGGACGTGCTGGAACGGTTACCTGAGGCACAGCGAGCAACGTGGGACCAATGCATATTGCGAGAGTTCAACATCGGATACGATTGCGGTGACAAGCCGTGGGCATTCAATCAAGGACTTGCACCCGAGTTGCTAGGTCGCTTGGCGGCGATTGGTGCATCGCTAAGGATCACGCTGTATCCGGACCGTGAGTTTAATACCGGAAAGTAAGAGGTCGTGCGTCACATGCGGCCTTTGCTGGTCTCGAAGTCATAAGGCAGACGCCGAGATGCAGCAACGCGTCGGTCTGAAGCGCGACGGTGCTGGTCGAGGTAGTGAGCTGCCAAGGGCCGCCTGGCCGGCCGGACCCGCCCACGGACGCCCTACCTTTTTCCCGACTCGCGAACTGAAGGCGGCTTGGCCAGGGTAAACACGACCAGCTCTTCGCCGGTGACGGTGCTAATGTCGTGATGCAGGCCCAGAATCTGAGCGCCCATGACTTTCTGAACCAAAGCTTCCAAGAGGGGTCGCGCCGTCTCGATCAGTTGCCGCCGCACCTGTTTCATCAAGTCACGTCCCGTCTCGGAAGGGAGTGATTTCACAAGATGCTGCTCCGCGGCGGTCAACACGCCATGCAGCCGCACCACCAACAGATCGTTGAGCAGGTGCGCATGAATGTCCTTGGGTCCCCGCCCCATGTACTCTTGCTCAAACCGGCTGATGCCATCGCAGATCGCCGCTTCTATTTCTCCCTGCGTTTTCACCATTCTCTCCCGGCGGCTTCGCACGTCTCAACGACCGCGATTGTTGGGCGGTGCTATAAGCGACGCACAATCACCTGTCAGCCGATGTACTTGCCGCTCAAATCCATCGAAGTCGCAACGGCGCATCCGGTCGCGTGGGTGCAATCATAGCAATTCCGGGAAAGAACGGGGATTACACTTGTATTCACAATCGAAAGCCCTATGCTTTGACCATCAGGGGAAAGGCTGTCACGGAAGTGAGGGCTATTCCACTGAATCGCTGACGGATGACTTGATGAAGAACAGCTCGGCTTGGTCCGGGCGGTTCGTTGACGAGTAAGCCGGCATGGCGCGATACCCTTTAGGTATTCCGCCATGCCGGCTTTTTTTGTTTTGTGAAGTGAGACTGCGGTCGCCCGTATGACAGCCCCTCACGGTGCTGCCGACTCCTTAGAGAGCAGTTGGCACTGCCAGCGGAGATTTGACAGAGCAGCGGACCAGTCGCGTTCAAGGAGGTGCAACCATGTTGGTCTTGTCTAGGAAAACTCAGCAATCCGTGGTCGTGGGCAGCGCCGGCGGCCTGGAGCGACTGCTGACCGTCAAGGTTCTGGATATTCGTGGTGGCAAAGTGAAGTTGGGCTTTGACGTGAAGCTGGACATTCCAGTCCATCGCCAAGAAGTCTGGGATCGCATTCAAGCTGAAGGCGGTCAACAAGGCCCAGCGCCCCTTCCATTAGCCCCTGAACTGCAATGATCGCAGTCACTTTAGTTTTCCGACGCCATCGCATCCGGTCACGTGGCGCTGCGGCAATGGCCCCGAACTGGGGATACACACACCATGATGAACGGCCTGATCAACCCACGGTCATGCGCAGCGTCAAAGTGGAGGAATCGCGATGATCGGCACAGGCGAGCTTTGTTGCGTGGTGAAAAGCAGTGTTGACGACGACGACGTCGGGCTCCATGGCGAACCCAACAACTGGACGACGTTAAGGTGGGCCGACGAATTTGGCAATTCCATCGCTGCGTTTTTCACGAGTCTGGAGACCGGTCAGCCGTTTCTCAAAGACATGCATGACTGGCAACTCAAATGCTACCCAGTCTCGTTCGTCGTCGAAGTCATCTTGGCTGACATCAAGCAGGAGACCTCGTTTTACACGATCGATCCAGTCAGCACGGAGAAGTTTAAGGCGTTGTCCCCCGTGCAGTTTCTGACGGAGTTGATTTGTCGAAAGCATCCGGCGGACGCTGAACCCCAGGACCTAGATCTAGAGCAACGGGGCGTCGTCCCCATCGAAGCGTTCTTCTCCGACGGGCGCGACCCTCGTGCGGAATTCGAATATCGGCGACTATTGGCCGCCGCTGATCTGATTTTTGGTGTCGATGCAATGTGCGGGAGGCAATTTATTCTGTTTGGACGATTGTCGCTCGAAGAACTCCTCCATACTGGGCAAAGCAACACTCTGGGAGTCGTGAATGTCGGACTCGACCAACGGTCGACGGAGCTAGAGAAGCTGGCCACATTGGTCCAAGATATCAAAGGACACCACGACTTTTGCGGTTCAGGCACGAGATAGCCGACAGCCAGTTTTTGTGTCGCGCTACCACGAAAGAAAAGCCCACGGTGAAGGCGACGATGTGACCGAGCTTTTGTGCGCGCAGTCGCAAGCGTTGGCGCATATTTGATTCACTACAGTGGCCGGCGCTGAACAATTGCTAGTGATTGGGCTGGAATGGTGGCCTCGCCCAGTGCTCCTCCACTCCGGCCAGCGCGTCCCATTTTAGGCTGCGTTTTTTTGATCTTTGCTGAGCGGCGTGTCGTTGCATGCCTTGGGGGACGTCGGAATGCAGCGTTGTTACGACGGCGTCTTTCTTTCGCGCGGCAGAAGACTTCCGGATTGTGGATGAAAACCCATCATTCAACGCGGTAATCGGATACAATCAAGACCGTCGGTGGCTATCGCCATCAGGCAGTACACAGCAAAACGCAAAGTAGGCAGCAAATGGCAGAAGGCAGCATCAAGAAACTGACGGACAAGGGTTTCGGATTCATCAAGACCGACCGTGAAAAGGATTTGTTCTTCCACTCCAAGAACCTCCAAGGCGTGTCCTTCGATGAATTGCACGAAGGTCAGCACGTCACCTACACCGAAGGTAGTGGGCCAAAAGGCCCGTGTGCCGAAAACGTCGCACTCGTTTAGTTCCGGAAGTTGCTACTACTCCCGGCCCGGCATAGCCAATGCATGGTCGGGGCTTTTTCGTTTCTCGGCCATTCCAGTTGGCTGCTGCCGTCCGAGGCTGACGCAGTTGTCCAACGCAGGCAAGATTGCTATTGTCTCCATTAATCGTACAATTGGAGCGGATCTAGCGGATGACTAAATGAAGGGCACCCCGGTGAAACCGAGTGGCCCGTCAATGAGTAAGCCGGCGTGCTGGAATACCTGTGGGTGTTCCAGCACGTCGGCTTTTTTGTTGCTCGCGATACGACCAGCGCTCGCACCACAGGAAGCTCACTCAATGGACACAATTACAGCAACTCTCGTCTGCGATGATTGTGACGACAAGCAAGCCGGAACCGTGGCGGAGCAGATTGCTCGCGCGATTTGTGATTTCCAACATGGCAGCACGGGCCACACGCCGACTGCGGTGAGCGTGGTCTTGAGCGAAGACACGCTGGTGATCACGCTGCACGAGGCCTTGACGCCAGCTGAAAGGGCGATGGCCAAGAGCGCGGGTGGTGCGGCAAAGCTGCAGGAGTTTCATCGGCAGCTCTTCGCCAACTCTTCCGAATCGTTGCGGCAGGAGATTCGACGAATCACCGGGAGGCAGGTTCGTGAAGCGGCGGTGGAGGTCGAGCCGACGAGCGGTTCTATCGTGCATGCCTTCACAACTGGCACCGCAGTGCAAGTCTTCCTACTGGCACCAATCACGCCGGTGAAAGATGATGCCGCTACCTTAGCAGCTACCGGGGGAGACATACTCTTGTCGCAGTGACGGTTCAACATTTACGCCCGAGTTGAGGATGGCAGTTACCAGGTCGAGCGGCGGCTGTCTTGAAGGCAAGGTCCTCGGCCAGGCTGTCGTCAGCGCTCGTGTATGTCGGATCAGCCCTGATTTGGGATTTGGCTCTCGCCCCTTTCGACCCGAAAGCGCAGGTCTGGCGGGTGATAATCTGCAATGATGAATCAACGGTTCACCACTCTTGAGTACTAAAAAGTGCGACCCGAAGGTGGAATTTGCGATCAAATCGGAGGATGTCATAGCCGCTTCGTCGCCAAGCAATAAGGAGTTACACGAACAGCGAGATTGGCTGCTTGTTACGCTTTCATGCATTGGTGATGCAGTGATCACCACGGACATTGACGGGACGATCACTTTCCTAAATCCGGTCGCTGGAGAACTTGACGGGATGGACTCAAGATGCCGTAGGGCAGTCGCTCAACAGCGTGATCTGCTTGGTCAATGAAAAAAGCCGCCAATCTGTCGAGATTCCAACCGTCCAAGCCTTGAAGGAAGGCCGCGCTCTCCAACTTGCGAGCCACAGCCTGCTCATTGCCAAAAACGGTGCTGAACTTCCCATCAGCGACAGTGCCGCTCTAATCCGAAACGACAAGTCCGAGGTCGCAGGTCTTGTGCTGGTCTTTCGGGACATCACTGAACGCCGGAAGACGGAACGAGCGTTAGCTCGTTCGCTGACCTATGCCGACGACATCATTGCGACCTCACGAGAGCCGTTCGTGGTTCTCGACGCCGACCTGCGGGTGAAGACGGCGAACCGTTCCTTCTACGATTCGTTTCAAGTCTCGAAGGAAGAAACTGAGAACCACTTGGTGTATGACCTGGGCAATGGTCAGTGGGACATCCCTGGCTTGCGTAAGTTGCTTGATGAAGTCCTCTCTCGCAATCAATCCGTTCACGACTATGAGGTTGAGCATTCTTTTCCGATTCTCGGTCGCAAGACGATGCTTCTCAATGCTCGGCCCTTTCCTCCAGACTCGAAGCACCCTGAGCTAATCCTCCTTGCCGTGGAAGACGTGTCGGCCTTGCGAGAACGGGCAGAGGAATTGGCCGACGCTCATCGGCACAAAGATGAGTTCCTGGCGACGTTGGCGCATGAGCTACGGAATCCGTTGGCTCCAATCCGCAATGCCGTACAGTACCTCGGCATGGAGGGCCTGACGGATCGGGATGTGAAGACCGGCAGAGATGTCATTTCCAGGCAGCTGACGGTCATGGTGCGGCTCATTGACGACCTTCTCGACATATCCCGCATGAGCCGCAACGCTTTGGATATCCGTCGACAACGTGTGGAATTAGCATCGGTGGTGGAAAACGCTTTGGAAAGCAGCCGTCCCTTAATTCAGCAGTGCAATCACTGTAAACGGCGCTTGAATTGTGCAGCGCTTGGCGGTTGAAAAGTGTGGCGCTCGGGGGTGAACGGGGTTTAGTTTAGGGACGCTGGAGGGGGAATG
>JAWXBP010000122.1 GCA_034440135.1 Planctomycetia bacterium | reverse complement strand
CGACTTTTTCTTTGACCGGCTTGGCGGACGGCTCAGCCACCTTGGCGACTGCTTCCGACTTGCTCGTCGGGCCAGGCCGAGCAGCAGTTCGCGCCGCCGCCAGGATGCTCGACGTATCAACCGTGCCAGCCGCAGCTTCGGCCTGTTTCGCCGCTGGCTTGGCGGCAGCTTTTGCTGCGGCGGCGACAGGCGCCTTCGGCGCTGCTTCTGGTTTCGGAGCGGCAGGCTTCGCGGCTGGAGTGGCTGCAGTGCCCGGTTTTTCCCCACGAGCGGCGGCCAACATCTCGGCGACGCTCATTTTGCCTGCGGGAGCCGGCTTTGGCTTGGGCTTTTCAGCGGGCGCAGCAGCTTCGGGGGCAGGGGATTCGTCGGGCGCAGGCGGCTCCGGCTTGGCTGCCGGCGCATCGCCCCCCTGGCTGTCTTTTTTCCGCGCAGCGGCCAGGATATCGGCCACCGACATCTTCTTTGGGTCCGCCATGGATCAACTCACCTTACCACGAATGTTCGTCGTGGCGCCCGCACCGACCATGGAGTGCCTAGTTCTCTATTTTTCACAAGTCTTTATGCATTAAAGACTTGCAAGCCATATCGACAATCTGAGGAGGGCTTGTGACATTTTTCACGAACTCGCCTACAGATTTATTACAATCGGCCTCCGAGTTGTCAACTACCCTGACGGAGGATTCATCCTCCCAGGGGCCCAGCGCCGGCACAGCTTAACGCCTTACAATCATTGCGCCGAGTGGCTCGCTGCACACCAACACCAACTGGCCAAGCACTGAGGCGCTGGCGGCGCCTCGGTGGAATTCCCTTCTTTTCGGTTGAACCGGCCCTCCAATGGAATCTGAACTTCGGTTTCAAGCTTTGGCCGCGCTCCTGACGAACGACCCGAGCCAGCGCGGCGTCGCCGGACTGCGTCCCTGGGGTGCGAAATCCGCCGCCGCGGCACTGCACGACACGGCGGAAACGCTACTGACACGTTGCCAACACATTGGCATCGTGACGGGCTTCTATATTCCGGCCGCAAACCCGCCCGCGGCCGAAACGGACGGCCCGCTTGGCGCTCTGGCGCTAGCGCATGCGCTGACCTTGAGCGGCAAGGTCGTCGATCTCGTCACGGATCATTACGCCGCGGCCGTCCTGGAAAAAGGAAGTAGAATCCGCGATTTGCGTTCCAGGATATATCTTTCGCCGGAGTACCATGACGACACCACGGACTTTAAGTTAGCGCGGACGATGTCATTCGATATTGCAGGCGCATCGCGGCGTTGGGACGCCTTGATCTCCATCGAACGCGCAGGTCCCTCGCATCATGCGCAGTCGGCGCTCCGCGGCGCAATCAATCGCGAACTAACCGCCGCGCTGTTCGACGCCGAAGTCCCGCCCGAACATCGCGATCGACGCCACGACATGCGCGGCGTGATCATCGACCACATCACTCCGCCGCTGGATGCGCTCTTCGAGGAAATCAAGGCGACGCGTCCCGATGTCTATACGCTCGGCATCGGCGACGGCGGCAACGAAATCGGCATGGGCTGTTTCCCTTGGGAACAATTGCGCGCCGCCATCCAACTCGGACCCGGGGTACAGCTCGCTTGCCGCATCGCCACCGACGAAGTTATCACCGCCGGCACCAGCAATTGGGGCGCCTACGCCCTCGTAGCAGCGCTGGGGATTCTTGATCCCAAGCTACCTGCGCGTGAGATTTTGAACGTTGAAGACGAGCGGACATTGCTCACGCGCCTTGTCACAGAAGCCGGCGCCGTAGACGGAGTGACGCTCCAACGCGAACCCACGGTCGACGGCCTATCAAGCGATGACTATTTCGCCGTGATGAACGAACTGCGAAACGTCTAAACGACCGGCGTACTTCGCCTCAGTCACCCTCCGTGTTCTCCGTGCCTCCGTGATGAGCCTCGCGCACCACCCCCAGGTCGCGCAACTTTGCCAGGCACTCATCGCGTTCGCGGCAGGTCTTCAGGTCCGCCCAACTCGGGTCCTGGACCGCGAGGAAATCGGCTTCTTCGGCCGCACGGCCGGTCGTCGCGACGCGTTCCGACAGGCGACGAATCACTTCGCGATCGAGCCGCGTGAGATGGGTAGCTTCGATGCGGTAATCGACGAACGCTTCCCACGCCAAGGGAAACAGCGGCGCGACGATCTGCTCGCCCACGGTCCGCGCGTATTCGCGAATCTCAAACTGCGCGTGGCTGTCCATCCGCAGCGCGAGAAAATGCAGCAAGTTGTGCAGATCGACCTTCCAATACGCCTCGGTGTACGTCGACAGCGGCAAATCCTTCCGCGCTTGTTCGCGTGCCACTCCTTGCTCAATGCGCTGCTCGTACAACTTACGCGAACTCTCCAGAAACGCTTGTTCGCTGGCCGACAAGCTGGCGCCGACGTCTTCCGAGAGAAAGCCTGCGCTGCCTTGCCGGTTCTGCGACGATTGCGTCCGCCACTCACCCGCAGTCGTGTGCTGCGCGGCGTCGATGGCCAGCGAGTACCGCGTGCTGTATTCATTCACGTTCGCCGTGCGGTGGCGAATCCATTGCCGCCAGCAGTCCATGGGCACGCGGACCAGCAGCTTGATCTCCACCATCTCGAACGGCGTCGTGTGGCGATGTCGCATCAAGTAGCGAATCAGCCCGCGATCGTCGGAGACCTTGCGCGTCCCTTCGCCGTAGCTGACGCGCGCGGCCTGCACGATCGCCTGATCGTCCCCCATCACGTCGACAAGGCAAACGAAGCCGTCATCCAAGACCGGAAACTTCTGCCAGCGAAGCGCGTCGATTTGCCCGCTATTGGTGGCCATGCAATCCCTTTTTCCCTTCGCGGCAAACGCGACAGAATTCCTGAGTCGACAATCGTCGATTACGCGGCGGATCGCGAAACAGCGACGATCGCGTCGCAGAGCCGATCGATATTGTCCGCCGTCATGCCGGCCACGTTGATCCGGCCGGAGCCCACGATATAAATCGCGTGGTCCTTTCGCAACGCCTCGACTTGTGGCGGCGTTAGCCCCGAGAACGAAAACATGCCCCGCTGCCGCGTGATAAAGCTGGGGTCGCGATCGTAGCCCCGGGCGATCAATTTCTGCGCGAACTGCTTCCGCATCCCGTTGATGCGATCGCGCATTTCCTTGACTTCACCGTCCCACTGCGTGCGCAACTTTTCGTCGCCCAGGATCGTGCTGACGATCGCCGCGCCGTGCGCCGGGGGGTTCGAGTAATTCACGCGGACGCAGGTTTTCACCTGGCTGAGCGCCGTCTTGGCCGTCTCGGACGAGGCCGCCACGATGCTCAACGCGCCGACACGTTCGTTGTAGAGCCCGAAATTCTTCGAGAACGAACTGGCGACGAGCAACTCGCGTCCCGGCTGGCAAAGCGCCGTTAGCCCGGTGGCGTCTTCGCGCAAGCCTTCGGCAAAACCCTGGTAGGCGAAGTCGAGCAGCGGCAACACGCTGCGCCGCTCGACCAGCGCGGCAATCGCGCTCCATTGCTCGGGCGTCGGGTCGATGCCGGTCGGATTGTGGCAGCAGCCGTGGACCAACAGAACGTCGCCGGCCGGCATTTCTTCCAACGCGGCCAACATTCGCTCGAAGGCCAACCCGTTGGTCGCGGCGTCGAAGTAAGGATACGTCTTCACCTTCAAGCCTGCGGCCTGGAAAATGCCGGGATGATTCGGCCAGGTCGGGTCGCTCATCCAAACCGTGGCGTTGGGCGCGGCTTTCCTGAGAAAATCAGCGGCCACGCGCAGGCCGCCCGTGCCGCCCGGCGTATGCGCAGTGACGACGCGTTTGCTCGCCACAGCTTCGTGGCCCGACCCAAACAGCAGTTCCTGCACGCGCGCGGCGTATTCGGCCGAGCCCTCGATGCCTAAGTAGCCCTTGGTCGTCTCGGCGCGGAGAATTCGCTCCTCGGCCGTTTTCACGCTCGCCAGGACGGGCGTTTTCCCCGTAGCGTCTTTATAGACGCCGATGCTGAGGTTGATTTTGCCTGGTCGGGGGTCTTGCTGAAACGACTCGGAAAGACCCAAAATCGGGTCCGGCGGCGCAGGCGTCAGTGTTTCGAACATGGCGGTGTCACAGCCAGGCGTACAGTGGTGAAAATCGGAAGCCCAACATCATACGGCCCAGACACCGCCGGCAGAAGGTTCGGTTCGCGCGGCGGGCTGCCTACCACTTCGTCTTGCTGATGCCCCCGGACCAGGAGCTGGTGGAAATGCCCCCGCCGCCGGACCAATTGCTCGTCGAGACGTTCTGGCGTGAGCCGGACGAGGAACCGCCGCCGCCAAAGTTGAAACTCGGCAGGTTGGGGATCACGACCTGACCCATGCCGCCGCGTTCCGCGTGGCGGCGTTGGCGCTCGGCTTCTTGCTGCATTTGCCGCATCCGCGCGGCCTGTTCGGCGGCCTGGAGCGCTTGCCGCGCACTTTGTTCCGCCGACGCGGCCTGGGTGATGGCTTGCTCGTACTGCTGCGCCGCGTATTGACGCTGGGCGACCGCCAAAGTGCTCTGGGCAACACCGCTGTCGGCCGCGATGCCCGTGGCGACGAACGAGCGCGCCGCGCCGACGGCACGCTCGGCTTCGGCGACTGCCTGGGCTGCTTGTGCCGCCAGGCGGATATCCTCGGTGGCCCATTGTTCGGCATTCTGCAGATCCTGCTTGGCGTTCGTCGCCCGGGCCAACAATTGCTGCCAATTGCCTTGATTCCCCCGCAACGCCTGAAGTGCGTTGACGGCGCCGCGATGCGCCTGATTGGCTCGCGGCCGATCCGCCGTGTGCGTACGCAAGGTCTCGGCAACCCGGGCTGACAATCGTTCCGCATCGTTCAACGTGGCCTCGAACGCGGCGCGAACCCGTACATCCGCTTCGGCAGCAGTCCGCGCGCCCTCCAGCGATGCGGTCAGGCGATCCAATCGCGCTTTCACGTTCGGCCAATGCGGCCGCGAGGAATCCAGGTCGCCGACAATCTGTTCTTCGAGCAGTCGCGCTTCGGTGAACAATCGTTGCGCCGGCGTGTCGATCGTCTCGCCATACTGGGAGAAATACTTTTCAAGATTTCGCATCGACTCCAACAGCGCGCCGCGTTGCTGAGCGCATTGCTCACGGAGCGCGTTCAGTTCCTGCAATCGCCCGCCAATCGCCGTCAGCCGCCCCTCGGCTTCGGCGATGTCCGCGTTCGCCTGATCGAGGGATGCCGCCGCGGCCAGATATCGTTGCGCCTGATCAGTCGCCAGCGACTTGGACTCCGCCAAAGCGGCCTCTGCCGACTGGGCGAGTTCCTGCGCCGTGACGACGTTCTGCGCCACGGTTTGCCACGAGTCGGCGGCGAAATCCCGCTCCAGCGATTGCAATTGGGCTTGCGCTGAAGGCGCCGCCGCGCGCACCGCGTTGAGCGCCGCTTCGCTTGACTCCGTGGTTTGCTGACACTTCGCCCGCGCAGCGCGGACTTGCTCGACGAGCGACACGGCGAGATCGAAATTCTGCTCCGCGCCGGCCAGCTTGTCCGGCGCCGCTTCCGGCTGATCCGCCAACAACACGTCCCGCGCGGCGCTCAGGCTGCGCTCCGCCGCCGAAATCGGTTCGTCCGGATTCCCGCCTGTTTCGTCGAGCCGTAGCCCTGCCGCGCGTTCTTCGCCCACACGGGCGCCGACTTGCTGGCTGCGCTCGCCTCCCTTACGCCAAGCGGCGTCGAGTTCGAGCAAGAGCGCAGTCCGGTCCGCGACTTCCTTTTGCCTCGTTTGCAGCATTTGAATCGCCTTCAACGTGCCGACGGGGTCGGCGGTTGCACGGCCGGCGAAGGCGTCAAGTTGTCCTTCGATGGCCTGCCGCTGCGTTTCATACGCTCGGACGTTGAACCCGGCGAAGGTGAGCGCTTGAATCCGCTCCGGCAACTTCGCGGCTTCCGCCTGTGCGCTCTTGACGGCCGTCGCAGTGCCTTCGTGCGCGTTGCCGAGCGTTTCCAAATCGCGACGGCATTCGGCGTACAGTTCCTCGACGTTCGGCAACGCTCCTTTTTCTTTCAAGAGCTGTCGCGCAACGGTGACGTTGTCCCCGCCGACGGTGCTGCTCGTGGCGAGCAGTTTCTCGATTTGATTCCGCACATCCATCAGCGCCAGCCAGGTTTCTCGCAGTTTTGCAAGCTTGATTTCCACGCCGTCGTACATAGCGAGCGTTTCGCCGGACATCGGCTCGGTGAAATCTTTGTCGCTGTACGGCAACAGTTGGTGCTGTTGCTTGATCGAGTCGCATTGCTCCATCAGCTTGATGAGCTTCAGGTTGAACTCGTCGAAGGCCGCCTTGGCCTTGCCGAACGTCTGGCGATTGCGCCAGAAATAAAACCCCGCCCCACCCGCGATCGCGACCAACAACAACGAGCCCGCGCCGATAGGCAACGTACGCGTGGCCAACTGTCGCTTGGCAGCCGCCGCGGCGTCCTGCCCCGTGATACGGGACTCAATCTGTTCCACAAGTACAACCAGCGCGCCAGGTACGTCCCCATCACGCGCCGCCGGAACGAAATGACGTTGCACGAGATCGCGATCCAACACGGTGGCCGTCAAACCATACTCTTGCTGCAGGTTCTGTCCGGCGCGCACCGAGATCGAGCGTTGCTCGATCGCCAGAAACACGAGGGCGCTGTTCGCGGCGTCGATCTTCTTGCCGGCGCGCTGAGCGTCGCCGAGCCATTGCTGAAACAGCTGTGCCGTCAATTCGTCCGATTCCTTGTTCCACTCGCCCGTGGAGCCGAGCACTACGACGTAATAGTGGCGCGGCGACTTAGCCTCGATCTTGCGGATCGCCTCGCGCACCGGTTTGTAGATGTCCTCCGTGCCCTGCACATAGACGGATTCGCCAGTGAACGCCGGAAATGCTGGCTGAGCGCTGGCAACATCGACCACGCCGACGACGATCAGGACCACAAGCAACGCGAGACGCAAGTGAGTCATGCGAGTTTAACTTCCGAGAAATCGATGGTTCGGGCACGCCCTACACGAGCCCGTAGCGCCAGCGAGGGAAAGTTGACGTTGAGTACAGATCGTGAGCAAACTCTCGGTTGCCTCGATGCGGGGCAACTGAGAGTTTCATCTCGAGCGGTTAGCATCGTCCTTTCTCCCTCGCTGGCGCTACGGGCTAGTGTGGCGGTTTGTGCCGCTAGTATAGGACTTTTCGAGACGAGCCAAGGCCGCGCCGTCAACGTCGCCCACGGTCATGATGCGAAACCGGCGTTCGTCCGGGGCAATGACGTCGATGGCGATCTCCCAACGCGACGCCGGTAAGCATTCCGCCACGCGGCTGGCCCATTCGATGACGACGATGCCGCCGGCATCATAATACTCGTCGATCCCCAGGTCCCAGAACTCCGCCGGGCCCTTGGCTCGATAGGCATCGAAATGGTACAGGTCCAACCGGCCGTGATGCTCGTGGCAAAGGACAAACGTGGGACTGGAGACATCCTTCGCATCGATGCCTAGCGCCCCCGCCCAGCCTTGCACGAGTCGGGTCTTGCCGGCGCCGAGCGGCCCTTCGAGCGCAATGACGCTCCCGGCCGGCAAGCAATCAGCCAGCGCCGCGCCAAAGCGGTCGGTGTCCTGCTCGCAATGGGACGTCAATGTGATCGATGGCATCGTGGGATCATCTTCCGGCGCGGCGTTGGCCAGGGCTAGAGGCTCGAATTGCGAGCGAACTGGGCGGCGAGTTTCGTTCTATTGCTGAATAGTCGCGTAGCCGCGCTAAGCCCAGGGCAGGCCCAAAGAGTCGAATCCATCGTCCACCATCTCGGGAGGCCTGCCCTGGGCTTGTTGGGACCGGCGCCGATCACGACGAAACACCCATATCGCGCTTGAACGCCCGGCCCTACACCACTAAGCTGGGGGTACCTTAGTTCCCCATCCGCCCAGGCGAGGACCACGATGACGGCGCGACGCTTCCTGATGAACGCCGGCCGGACCACGAAGCAAGGGCAGCAGATCAACATCGGCAAGGATCATCCCGAATACATCGCGATGACCACGACGATCACGATGCATCCGGATGACATGCGGGAAATTGGTGTCGCCGCGGGAAACCAGGTCCGCGTGAAGTCGGAAACCGGCGAAGCAATGTTCATCTGCAAGGAAGGAAAAGTGCCGTCCGGCATGATCTTCGTCGTCTACGGCCCGCCGACCTGCAAACTGATGGGCCAGATTACCGACGGGACGGGCATGCCGACCTCAAAGGGCTGGGAAGTGGAAGTGGAGTTGGCGGGGTAATCACTCAATACAAAATCTGGCTGTAGGAGGCGTCTCCCGACGCCGATGGCGAGGACGAAATACAACAAGAAGCGGCGGTCTCTCTATCGGCGTCGGGAGACGCCTCTTACAGATGTTGCTTAAATCGAGAATGGAACATGACTGAACCCCAGACGAATTCGCCCGACATTCCCTCCTGGAAGGAAATCGAGCCGGGCCGCTTTCAGCCACAACGCATCCGTGGCAGTTGCATCGGCCGCGAGCTGGGGTGAACGTTTACCGTCCCGCCCGGTTCGGGCGACCAACAGCACGAAAGCGAACGCGATGCCGAGCGCTAGCGCGGGTCTGACGATCGTCAAGAACGCCACCTGCACCTTCTGCGGGTGCGTGTGCGACGATATCGAACTGCACGCCGACGGCGAAAAAATCGTCGAGACCAAGGCGGCGTGCAGCCTGGGGCAAGCCTGGTTCAAGAACCACACCGCCGCACACGACTACCCCGACGCCCTGATCGACGGCCAGCCGGCCACGGTGGACGAAGCCATCGAAGCGGCCGCCGATCATCTCCACCGCGCCGATATGCCGCTCGTCTACGGACTGAGCAACATCACCTGCGAGGCGCAGCGAGAATCGGTCCATCTCGCCGAAATAATCGGAGGCGTGATCGACAGTCACACGTCGTTGTGACACGGTCCCACTGAGATTGCCGCCCAGTTGGGCGGAAAGGTCACCTGCACGCTCGGCGAAATCAAGAATCGGGCCGACTTCATCATCTATTGGGGCGGCAACCCCGCCGAATGCCACCCCCGGCATTTCACCAAGTACACCATCATGCAGAAGGGGAAGTACCTTCCCCAAGGGCGCAAAGCCCGCACGATGGTCCTCGTCGATATCCGCGAGACGATGAGCGCCAAGGCGGCCGACATCTTCCTGCAAATTCGGCCCGGCAAGGATTTCGAGCTGATCACCGCGCTCCGCGCCATGATCAAAGGGCAGCCGGTCAATCCGTCGATCGCGGACGAAGCCGGCATCTCGTTGGAAGTCCTTGAGGATTTGGTCGACCGGATGAAACGCGCCAAGTTCGGCGTGATCTTCTTCGGCATGGGCTTGTCGATGACGCGCGGTAAGCACATGAACTCGGCTTCGGTGCTGATGCTGGCCGCCGAGATGAACGCCTTCACCAAATTCGTCGCCATGCCGATGCGGGGCCATGGAAACGTCACCGGCGCCGATGTCGTCATGCGGTACACGACCGGTTATCCCTTCGGCGTGAACATGTGCCGCGGTTACCCACGCTTTAATCCGGGCGAGTTTTCGACGATCGACATCCTGGTCCGCGGCGATTGCGATGCGGCGCTGATCCTCGGCGCCGACCCCGGCGCGACGATGCCGCAGCCGGCGATCGACCACTTGGAACGCATTCCCACGATTGTGCTCGACCCCAAAGTGACGCACACCAGCCGCATCGCGCGGGTGCATATCACCACGGCGACAACGGGCATTAGCGCCCCGGGAACCGCCTACCGCATGGACGAAATCCCCATGCCGCTGCGTCCGGCGCTAGTGTCGCCTTACCCAACAGACGAAGAAGTCATCCGCAGAATTCGCCTGGCGCTGGCCTCCCGCTCTGCCTTCCAGCCCACCACGGCCGGAATCATGGCGAACGCGTAGCGGGCGAAGCCTCTCAACCTCCCTCCTACTCCCTCCCTCTCCGCGCCTCAGCGGTTCAAATTGGAGGGTCTCCGCGCAAACAGCGACGGGCGCGACCGGGACCACACACCCGATCGCGCCCGCGTGGAAAAGGAGAGGACCTGCACGAACTTGACTTGCTTACGGACTAATTACTAGTTGGCGGCCAAACCCTCGGCTGCTGGCACAAACCGGGCTTCATAGGCGACGCTATTTAGAAAATTAAGGGCCTGCACGTATTCCGTCGGGGTCATCTCGAAGATCAATCCCCGCAGTTCACCTTTCATCGCGGCTGTAATGGACGCCACGTCATGGTAGTGCGCGGAGCCCACTCCCGCCTGCGCGTCACGATCCGCCATCAGCCGATCCAACTCATTGCGTTGCGCGGCAAAGCGATGCTCGTCAAACGCCGCCGGCCAGAACAACGTGCCGAACGCCGCCTCGAACTGATCGTTGTTCAAGCGGTCCGGCGCGGCGTCACGGGCGCGTTGCGCCAAGGTCTCGCGACTCGGCGGCGGCCCTTGCTTGGATTCGCGATAACTTTCATTGATTCGACGCTTGGCAAAAAAAGTTTCGGCTTTGGTCACTGAAGTTTCCAGGCTCATGCGATAGGCCTGTTCGTAATTGATCGCGGCTTGCGACGTATTCAAATTGTATTCGCCCGCTGCCTGAATCACCGCCGCGGCGCCCCGTCCGTAACCTTCGGCCGCCGTCGAGGAGTGGTAACCATAGCCGCGATAGGCATATCCGCCCGAGCCATAAGGCTGAAAACCGGCTTGCGCAACAGCAACGCCCTGGGCGTTGCCGATGCTAGCGCTCGCCAACATCAATCCACCGACAAATCCCGCCACAACTGTTTGATAAAGTCTCATGTGACCGTGCCCCGCTGCTGGTTGATGCTGATCGCCTGAGAAGGTACAGATTGCAACCGTCGTGCCACCTGGTGGGATACTCATCGCTATTTCGCTTAATCCATTCACGCACCATCACTTACGACGATTATGTGCATCTTGTCACTCGGCCCGAAACTTTGGAAAGTGTTCTCACACCGAGACGCCCCTCTCAATTTGGGACGAAACTGTCGCCCGTTAGTGGGGTTCTTGAACTGTACGCCTGGCTCAAAGCGCGTCGCCGTGGCAACGATCTGAGCGCGCGGCGATCGTGAACACTTTGCGTCGCTGCTCGCGTGCTAAGGAATGATCGTGAAAAGGTTTGGAGCGCGAGCCAGTCGCTTGCCGGGCCGCCGGCAAGCGGCGTATACTCCAAACAGCCTGTTGGCGACGGCATTTTGCTGGTCAACTTCGGCCGCCCTTCAAGACTTTGAACATAAAGGATTTGCAAGCATGACTGTTCGGGCGCTGGGGGCGGCGGTGTTGGCGGCAAGTTGGTTGATGGCTCCCGCGGTGCTGCGCGCCGCCGAGGCGACGGCCGAAGCCGATCAGGCCAAAACGCAGAAGGAACGCGAAGAGTACTACGAGCTGTACAAGGTGCTCGCCGACACGCTCGACCAGGTCGAACGCAACTACGTCGAGGACGTCGATCGCCGCGAACTGTTCGAGGCGGCCATCGAAGGCATCCTCGAAAAACTCGACCCGTACTCGAACTACATCAGTCCCGAAGAGTTGAGCCGCTTCAAGACCAGCGTCGAACAGGAGTTCGGCGGCATCGGCATCCAGGTCGGCCCCGACCGCGACGGCGGGCTCCGCGTCACGAGTCCGCTCTACGGCACGCCGGCCTATCGCGCCGGCGTGATGGCCGGCGACCGAATTGTCGAGATCGCCGGGGAATCGACCGACGGCATGTCGCTCGACGAAGCGGTCCGCCGGATGAAAGGCGAAGCGGGCACGACGGTTAGTTTCAAAGTCATCCACCCGAACGGCAAGCAGGCCGAATACACGATCGAGCGCGAAGTGATCCACGTCCAATCGGTGCTCGGCGCCACGCGCAAGACCGACGACACCTGGAACTTCATGTTCGATGACGAAAAGAAAATTGGCTATCTACGCCTGACTGCATTCAGCCGCGACACCGCCCGCGAACTGCGCGACGCTGTGAAGGAACTGCAAGGCGCCGGCATGAAGGGCCTGGTGCTCGATCTCCGCTTCAACCCAGGCGGGCTGCTGAACGCCGCGATTGAAGTCTCGGACATGTTCGTCGCCGAAGGCAAGATCGTCAGTACCCGCGGCAAGAATACGGCCGAGCGAACCTGGGACGCGGAAAAGCCCGGCACGATTGACGGCTTCCCGATCGCGGTACTGGTTAACCACTTCAGCGCAAGCGCCAGCGAGATTGTGGCCGCCTGTTTGCAAGATCACAACGTCGCGGTGGTGATCGGTGAACGCACTTGGGGCAAGGGGAGCGTGCAAAACGTCGTCGATCTGGAAGATGGCAAGAGCGCCCTCAAGCTTACTACCGCCAGCTACTGGCGCCCGAGCGGGAAGAACATCCACCGCAGTCCGAAGGACGACGAATCAAAAGAATGGGGCGTCAAGCCGAACGAAGGTTACGAGGTCAAATTCTCCAACGACGAAACCTTCGCCCTGATGGAGCATTGGCGCGATCGCGACATCATTCGCGCCCACGAAGAAGCGAAGCCGGAAGCACCTCAGGCTGCCGCTGAGGAGCAGCCGACAGAACCGGCTGCCGACGCCGACGCCGACGCGGCGAAGACGGAGGGATCGGAAGAAGCGAAGCCCGCCGAAACGTCAGCAGAGGTCGCCAAACCGTTCGAGGATCGCCAACTGCAAAAGGCGATCGACTACTTGTCGACCGAACTGGCCAAGGTCGACTGAGCGAGATAAGTTCGTCGCTATCGTGTTACAAGAAAAGCCCAGGGAAGGCCCTCGCAGTCTATCCACATGGATCGACTACGGTGGCCTTCCCTGGGCTTATTCGTCGATGACGATGCCATCCCGGTCCGAGTGCTATTCATCACGCATCACTCCGCATCCATCACTTTTTTATGCCTCTCCTGGCAATCGAAACCACTTGCGACGAAACTGCCGCGGCGGTGATTGACGCCGCGGGGCGCGTGCTGTCGTCGATTGTCGCCACGCAAGAAAAACTGCACGAACGCTTCGGCGGCGTCGTGCCGGAGATCGCCTCGCGGGCACACCTGGAGCGCATTCTGCCCGTAATCGACGAAGCCTTATCGCGCGCCGGCATCACATTGGCCGACCTGAAAGCCGTCGCGGTCGCCAACACGCCAGGCCTGGCTGGGTCATTGCTGGTCGGCGTCGCGGCGGCCAAGGCCTTATGCTTGGCGCTCGAAATTCCGCTGGTCGGCGTCAATCACCTGCACGGGCATCTCTACGCTTGCCAAGTGGCCGCCGGACGTGACGTGTTTCCCTGCATCGGGCTAATCGTCAGTGGCGGGCACACGAGCCTCTACGATTGCAGCACACCGCTCGATTTCAAACTACTGGGCGGAACCATTGACGACGCCGCCGGCGAAGCCTTCGATAAAGTCGCGTCGCTCCTGGGGCTTCCGTTTCCCGGCGGCCCTTCAATTGAGCGCGCCGCGGCGTCCGGCAACCCGCGCGCATTCCGTTTCCCGCGATCCTTCATCCACGAACAAGATCGGCTGGAGTTCAGCTTTAGCGGATTGAAGACCGCGGTGCGTTATGCCATCGCCATGCCCGGCACGCCCTGGCCGCCGGAACCGCTCGATTCAAAGCTCGTTGCAGACCTCGCGGCGAGTTTTCAAGCGGCCGTGGTGGACGTTCTCGTCGCAAAATGCCGGCAAGCGTTGGAGCGCACCAAGGCGGCGCGAATCTGCGTGGGCGGCGGCGTGGCGGCCAACAAGCCGCTGCGCGAGCGTTTGACTCAACTATCCGGCGAGCTCGGCGTCGAGCTGCACATCGCCCCGCTGGAACTCTGCACCGACAACGCCGTCCTCGGCGCGATCGCCTGGGAACGCCTCCGCGCGGGCGAATCGGACCCGCTCACCCTCGACGCGCTGCCAGGGCTAATCCGGTAGGCGGCGACTCTTCCCAGGATTTCGCCCCGGAGCACGGTCAGCATGCCGCGCACGTGAATTTGCCCAGTAGCGCCGTGACGGAAGGCACGACTTCGTGGGCTTCGGCCGGCAAATAATAGAACAGCGCCCCGAGCAGCACATACACCACGAGTAGCAACACGCCTTCGAGCCAGTTGCTTTCGCCGTCGCCGGCGATTTGGGCGGTGATCGTCACCGCGAGCGCCATCGCCACGATTTCCGGCACGGTGAACACCAGGTCCATCGGCACGCCCATGAAATAGCTGATCCAGACCAGCGCCGGCGCGACGAAGAGCGCGATCTGAATCGACGATCCGATGGCGATCGACAAGCTCAAGTCCATCCGATTGCGCAGCGCGACGAGCACCGCGGTGCTATGTTCCGCCGCGTTGCCGACGATCGCCACGACGATCACGCCGACAAACAACTCCGTGAGACCGATCGCGTGGCTGGCCTCCTCGACGCTGCCGACCATCAACTCTGCCAGCACCGCCACACAGACGGTGGCCCCGATGAGGACCGCCATCGCTTTGCGGACCGACCAGGGCGCGTGACGGTCGTGCGCCGCTTCGACCGCGACCGGATCGTCGATGCCCGCCTCCTCAACCGCCTCGCCGCTGCTGTAAAGCTGCTTGTGCGTGTGCAGCGTGAAGAACAGGCTCAGGGCGTAGACCACGAGCAGGATCACGGCTACTTCCAGGCTTAAATGTTCGACCTGGACGCTGTGAATCTCTCCCGCGTAGGCTGGCACGAACCGCGCCAGCAACGTTGGACCTGTCAGGGCGATAATTGCCAGTGTCATCAACGTCGCCGCGGTGCGCGTCGCCAACGGGCTGAAACGTTGAATCTTGTACTTGATGCCGCCGGCCAACAACGCGGCGCCCAGCACCAGCAAAATGTTGCCGATAATCGACCCGGTCAGCGACGCCTTGATGATGGCGTGCATCGATGCCACTTTCTCAGGATGGCGCGTGGCCTCGACAAGCGCCATCACGGCGATGATCAACTCGGCAGCGTTCCCGAACGTGGCGTTCAACAGCCCGCCGACGCCCTCGCCAAGACGCGAGGCCAGATGCTCCGTGGCGTGCCCCATCCAGCCGGCGACCGGAATGATCGCGATCGCGGCGGCGGCGAAAATCATCGTCGAAGACGCCCACGCGGCGCCCTGTCCGTGGGCGACCTCAAGCGCGATCGAGATCGGAAAAAACACCAGCAGCCAATTCAGCGACGGCTTGGCCAACTGCTTCCAGAATCCAGACATAGCGCCACCTTGCGTTGCGTTCCCTGATCGATTGGCCGGATTGTAGGCCACGCTTGTCGCGGTGACCACACGGGAATGCGAGGATCGCGACGCGCATCCATTCTCCGGCGGCTTGCCTATTACTGCACGCCGATCAGATTGGGCTTCGGCCGCCAGCCATTTTCGGAGCGGTGGAGGATTGCCAGGAGTGCGCCGGATTCGTCGATAGCGGCGAGCTCCGAGATGCCGGCGGGCTGATCGAGCGCCACGAATCTTCCGTGCGCGATGAGGTCGCGTTCCACGGCGGTGGCCACGTGGCGCGGCATGTCTGGTAAGGCTTCGGCGCCGGAACGCAAGCGTTCCAGGATCTTGTCACGCGACATGCGTTGCGCCGGGAGCGCACTCGTTCGCTCGAAGGGGCCGATCGACGTGCGCTCAAGCGAGGTCATTACCGCGGCAGTGCCGAGCCCCGTCGCGATGTCGCAGCCCAGCGAGCGGATGTAAGTGCCAGTGCTGCACGTGACGTCGAAATCGGCTTCGGGATACTCGTACCGCGTCAGGCTAATCGCATGGATCGTGATCGTCCGCGCGGCGAGCTGGACGTCGTCGCCGCGCCGCGCCAATTCATACGCCCGCTTGCCTTGCACCCAGGCGGCGGAAAAATCCGGCGGGCGCTGCTGGATCGTGCCGCGAAACGCGCCGAGCGCTTGTTCGAGCTGTTCCCGCGTCGGCCGCGGAGCATCGGGCAACTCGACGGGAACGGACTCCAGATCGAGCGTCGGACTGCTGACGCCGAAGCGGAACGTCGCCAGGTAGCGCTTGGGGAGCCGGTGAACGTAGTCGATCAGGCGCGTCGCCGCGCCGACGCACAGGACCATCACGCCCTGGGCCAAGGGATCGAGCGTTCCGGCATGCCCGACTTTCACCGGACGCAGTGGGCGCTCGACGAAATCGACTGTCATCCGCGAGGTCATACCGACCGGCTTGTCGATGATCAGCAATCCGCAGGGAGAAGTCGAAGTCATGGGCGCGCGTAACGAGTTCCGGTCGGAATTCGCAGTTGTAGTCCACGCACCGCGCCAAGCCCAGGGCAGGCCCTCGCCGACGTGGAAGGTAGCTACACTGTCGGGGGCCTGCCCTGGGCTTTTCACCATCGACGTTTTACACGGCCTGCCCTGGGCTTTTCCATGTCAAGCGAACTTGCGAGAATACACGCCGCTTCAGCTCTCGCCGCGACGAAAGGAATCACACGCCATGCCGCGACCTGTGACGTTGTTTACCGGCCAATGGGCTGATCTGCCGCTCGAAGACCTGGCGCGGATGGCGGCGGAGTTTGGCTATCAGGGGCTGGAACTGGCCTGCTGGGGCGATCACTTCGACGTGCAGCGCGCCGTCGACGAGCGGGACTACTGCGGCGCGCAACGTGAGATTCTCGACCGCCACGGCCTGGAATGCCACGCCATCAGCACGCATTTGGTGGGTCAAGCGGTGTTGGATCGCATCGACGAACGACACAAAGCAATCCTGCCGCCGCGCGTCTGGAGCGACGGGAAACCTGCTGGCGTGACCGCGCGAGCGATTGAAGAGTTGAAGCAAACGGCGCGCGCCGCGCAGCAGTTCGGCGTCGGCGTCGTGAACGGCTTTACCGGCTCCAGCATCTGGCATTTGCTGTATTCCTTCCCGCCGGTGCCCGCGGAATGGATCGACGCCGGGTACGAGTTGTTCGCCGAGCGTTGGAATCCGATCCTCGACGTCTTCGGAGAGTGCGGCGTGCGTTTCGCGCTCGAAGTGCATCCGACGGAGATCGCCTTCGATTTGCATAGCGCCGAACGGGCGCTGCAGGCAATCGATCGGCGCGAAGAGTTCGGCTTCAACTTCGATCCGAGCCATCTGCTTTGGCAAGGCGTCGACCCCGTGGAGTTCCTGCGGGCGTTTCCGGATCGCATCTATCACGTGCATATCAAGGACGCGATCGTCTCGCTCGGCGGCCGGAGCGGCATCCTGTCGAGCCACCTGCCGTTCGGCGATCCCCGGCGCGGCTGGGATTTCCGTTCCCCGGGACGCGGCAGCGTGAATTTCGAGGAGATCATCCGCACGCTCAACCAGATCGGCTACGACGGGCCGCTCAGCGTGGAATGGGAAGACTCCGGCATGGACCGCGCCGCCGGCGCACGTGAAGCCTGCGAGTTCGTACGACGCCTGGATTTCCCGCCGAGCAAGCTGGCGTTCGACGCCGCGTTTGAGAAGGCGTAGTTCGAGAAAGCGTAGTTCGAGCCGGCGTAGCGCGCAGGATCGAAAGCCCCGACGGGGCGGTAGATAATAGCCAGGGGTGCCAACCCCCTGGAAATAAGTTGCCGATACACACCGAGCCCCACCGGGGCGACACTTGCCCGGCAAGTGTCGCCCCGGTGGGGCTCTGACTATTACCGATGGACAGAGTCCAGGGGTTGGCACCCCTGGCTATTATCTACTACCCCTGCGGGGCTGTTCAAAGGGGTCGCCGATCAATGCGATTGCCTCGCCGATGGGGCTATTTCCCCTTCGACGTATTAATATTGAACTGCCGGTATTGCTCTTCGTACTCCGGGGGCGGTTCGCTGCGGCGGGAGTCGCGGTTGCCGCGGGTTTGATCTTGGCGAGATTGGCCTGCTTTGACCGTCGTGCCGCGCGGGCGCAGGCCGAGGGCCTTGAGCGCTTCATCGAGGTCCGACTTCGCCTTCTGGCCTTGCGCGCCAGGTTGTTTGGCGGCGGCTTTCATTTGCTCCCAGCGCTTGACGAAGCGTTCCAGGTCTTGCTTCGTCCACTGCAATTTCTCCAGCAGCGCTTCGTCCGGCTCGCCTTTTTTCAACTGATCCTTGAGTCGGTTGAGCACCAGGTCGGTGGCCTTCTCGGCGTAGTCGCGATTGGCCGCGTCGCCGCCGGGTTCGCCTTGCGGCGGTTGCGACTTGGGCGGCTTCGCATCGTCGTCGCCGTGGCCCCCGCCGTTCGGTTCGGACGCATCGCTTTGCTGCGACGGCGCGGATTGTTGCGAGCCGTTCGGCGATCCCTTTCCGCCGGCCTTGGATGACGGTTGGTCGTCACTGGGTTCCTTGGGCTGATCGCCATCAGCGGCCTGTTCGCCGCCGGATTGCGCATCGCCTTCGCCTTTACCTGGTTGCGATTCCGAGTTTTGTTCGCCGTCCTGGCCTTGCTTGCCTTGGCCCTTGGTGGGTTTGGCATTCGGATCGCCGGAGTTGTTTTTGGCTTCGCGATCGTCGCCGCCACGGCCGTCGGTTTCGCCGTCGCCGGATTGTTCGCCGGCGCCGTTGCCATCGTCGGCTTCCGTGTTGCTGCCGGCGCTGCCGGTGCCTTGTTGATCAGCGTTCTGGCCGCCACCTGCTTTGCCACCGCCCGATTCATCGCCCGACTCGCCCCCTTCGGAATCAGAGTGCTGCGCGCTTTGACTGGGCGATTGCGGCGAGCTTTTATCCTTCGGCTTTTCATTGTCCGACTGCTTGCCGCCCTTGTCGCGCTCACGGTTCTTGCCCTGTTCCTCGGGCGTGCCAGTCGATTCCTCCTGGCCCTTCTGACCGGCGCCACCTTTGGATTGATTGTCCGTCGACGGCTGGTTGTTGCCGGGCTCTTCTTGTTCCTTGGGCTCGCTGACCTTGTGGTCTTGCTGCGGTTGATCTTCACCCGCGCGTTCCTGCTCACCGTTGTCGCCAGGCTTGCCGCGCGCGCCTCCTTCTTGATTGGCCGCGGGCTTGCCTTGTTGTCCCTCTTTGTCACTGGTTGCCGGCGTAGGTTCCTTTCCGTTCTCTTCGCCAGCTTGGCCTTCCTGCTCTTCGCCCGACTTCGCAGCGCCTTGTTCCGGCTTGCGCTGGTTATCGTCGGCGCTCTGTTGTTCGCCGTCCGCGCTCTGTTCTCCATCAGAGGAGTTGTCCGACGTACCGGACTGATCGTCGTTCGGCTTTTGTTTACCGTTTTGCTTTTCGCCCTGTTGTTGCTTGTCGCCCGAGTTCTTTTCTTCCTGGTCGAAATGTTCCTTCATCCGTTCAAAGGCGTCGCCGTCTTGCGCGTCGGGGTCGACGCGGCGCGCGGGCTGATCCTCGCTGGGCTTTCCATCGGACGGCTCGCCGCTTTCGTTGACGGCTTGCTCACGACCAGTTTTTTCGCCAGTGGAATGGCCTGCGCGCGAGGGATTGCCCGGGTTGCTGTCACCGCCGGTCCCTTGCTCGTCATTCGATTCGTTTCCAGCGCCTTTGCCTTGCTGTTTGCCCTGTTTGCCGGAACCGCTTGAGGAAGATTCGCCCCCTTGCTGCTCGCCGCCGGATTGTCCGCCTTCACCACCCTTTTGTTGTTCTTGGCCTGCGCCGGCTCCTTGTTCGCCCTCGCCAGATTCTTGTTGCTCGCCTTGTTCCTTGTCGCCCGATTGATCTTTGTTCGGTTGCTTTTCGTTGGGCTGCTTTTCCTTCGGTTGTTTCTCGCCCGGT
>JAWXBP010000121.1 GCA_034440135.1 Planctomycetia bacterium | reverse complement strand
CCCCCTGACGATAGGTTTTCGTGAGTTCTCGAATCTGAACCAACGCCATCGAATGCTGCCTCAACACGGTTTCGAACTCGCTTTGTTTAGCGAGCATTTCCAGTAATCGTTAACCGCTCTCCCTCGGTAAGGTCCGAAGGTGGAGAGTCAATCAACTTGTCGGTCGGTACGAGGCCCTCGACCACTTCGACGAGGCCATTTCCGGCGTCGCCGCCAGTCTGGATACTTCGCCGGGACGCCAGGCCAGACGCATTCACAATCCAGACGGCCGCGGCGCCCTCGCCATCCGATATTAGATTGCGAGGAATTAGGATACGTTCACGCGCTTTGACTCCCGTCTCCTCACTCTTCGGAAGCTCAGGGGCCAGGAATGTCGTGGAGACCAGCATTTCAGGTCGTAAGGCGGCAGGCGGATCGTCGATCGACACCTTTACTTCCAGGGTGTTCTTCTGGATGTTTGCCGACGAAGTCGCCTGCAAGACCGTTCCATTAAGCGTGGATTTGGACGACGCCGTCTCGATGCGTACTCGCTGACCGACTACTACCAACGGTACATCCTCCAAACGCACGTCGGCGCGAACCTGCAGTTGATCGGGCTGGTACAGAGTGACGACAGCGCTGGCCCTGTTGGTCGTTTCACCCCCGAAGTTTCCGACCAGCGTTCCGGGCGAGGCGAGGATCTTTAGCACGCGCCCATCAACCGGCGCGAGGATCGTCATTCGTTCCAGCCGCAATTTGGAGCGATCCACCATCAATCGGGCCAAATCGGCGCGCGCTTGCGCGCCAATGAGTTTGGCTTTGGCTTCCGAAACGGCTCGCTTTTCGTCGACGAGCAGCGAAGCCTGTTGTGACAGCCCTTCCACGCGCTCACGGAGTTTCGCCGCCTCTTGGCGAACTCCTGGCTCCCGGCCCTGCAATTCCTGGAGTTCGGCTTCCGCCGCCCGAAATTCGCTTTCCGCCTGTTCGACGATGCGCCCGGCCAAAGATCCCGCGGCAGCCCGCTTACCTTCGGCGTTGGATCGAGCGTAGGTCAATCGTGCAGTCGCTGCGGCGATCAGCGTCGGCAGCGAGGTTAGTTCCCTATCGATCTTGGCCAACTGAGATTGTGCGTCCGCAAGCAGGTTCTTAAGGTGTAATGGGTTTTCCAGCCGGCTTGTGACGGCGAGCAATTCCGCCTCAATGCCAGTGAGATCCGAGTCTCGCAAACGGACTTCTGCCTCTGCCTCTTCGAGCGCCAACCGTGCGTCGGTTTGAGACAAACGAGCCAACGGTTCGCCCGCCGACACCGTTTGCCCCTCGACGACCAGCAATTCCTCGATGACTCCTTCCGCCAAGGCGCTAACCATGATTGGCGTGGGCCTGGGTTCCACCCAGCCGGCGGCCTGAAATAGGGAAACGCCAGATTGGTAAACGACTCCACGCGAAACAATCACCGGCACGACCTGGACGGCGCGGCGCGATACGAGGCTGTCCTTCGCTGCGATAAGTACAAGTGAAGTGAATCCCAACAAGATTGCAGCAGGGATTACGTAACGCGAGACAAGGGCCCGCGAATGACTTCGCGACGGCTTGTCGGGACGCTCTACCTTCAATTGTCGTAGATCGACTTCCGTACTCATTGCAGGCTTTCCGTCCTGTAAATCGTGGCTGGAGCGCGCAGGCCGTTTTGCGCGACTCCAGCCGCCGAAACAAAGCTACTTCGACTCTTTCACAAACACCTGGTCGGCGAGGACAGTCAAGTTCCCCTCCGCATCGCGCTCGGCCTTGCCATGTACGACGACCATGGCGAGTTCCTTAACGCCCAGCAATTTTCGCGCGTCTTCGGTGACCAATTGCCCCTGGGGATCGACGACTTTGATCAAAGCCGTTGACGTCGGCAGCGCAGCGGTTTCGCAGCAATAGTCCCACGGCATGGGGCAACCTTCTTCAGCCGAACAATGCGGCACCTTCGGATCGACGATCGTGAATGCCGCCGTGCCGTCGACGAACGGTTTGGCAGAGCCACCGATGCGTCCCACGACCGTGATCTCCGTCGCAGTGTCCTTCGACTCACGCGCATCGGCCACGCCCACTGCGCCTGCGGGTTCCTCGTTCACCAGATAGGCCACTGTGGTGGTTTCCACCGGTGCAGTCGAGTTCTCCGCCACGGGCGATTTGCCGCATCCTGCGAAGCCTGACGCGAGTGTGATGACAGCGATTGCCGTTGTGTTGAACCTTCTCATCTTCGGTTACTCCAGAATGATCTACTCGTTCTATCGGCGACGTCGCCGATATCAAAGTGCCTTTAGACTCTGTGCCACCGGCGCATGAAGCGCCTTCAGCGCGGGGGGGATTGCTCCGCAGATTCCGAGCGATAGACCCGTGAGCATGCCGATCAGCAAACCGAAGCTATCGAGCCGCAACGTGAACGCTCCCATCGTGAATCGGACCGCCATGCCATTCAAGAACACGAGAGCAACGGCGCTTGCGATCAACGATGCCGCGGTTGCGAGGAGGGTGCTTTCCTGGAAAAGGCTCAAGGCGATCGCGATCCGTCGGTAGCCGATCGCTTGCAACGCGGCCAACTCCCGCACTCGGCCGGCGACGGCTCCATACATCATGTTCATTCCCGCAAACACGCCGGAACTCGCCACCAGGACCACCACGAGCCAGGCCAAGGCGCGCACGGGTCCGTAGTGCCGTTGCAGCGAATCGTAGTAGGCGACTTCGCCGATTGCCTGTAGCTCCAGATCGGTGCGCCCCTTGCAGAAGAGGTCAATCTCGGCGGGGGAGACGTTGGCATCGAGCATGACCGCCACGAGGCTCAGGTCCTGCCGTTTCAGCGCCTGTTGAAAATCTTCTAGGCGACACCAGATTTCCGATTCGAGCGCAGTGCCTCCGGCCGAGAAGCGGCCGGCAATGCGCCAGCGCTGCTTTTCGATGGTCAAGTATTCGCCGACCTTAAGCGTCTCGGGATCAAAACCAAGTTTGGCGGCAGTCAGAGTTCCGACCATGATCTCGCCGGCCTGTGGCCAACCCCCTTCGCTAATTTGCACTTGTCCCCGGACCTGCGGCGCCTGCGATGTGACGCCACGGACCAACCCCATTCCAGTACGCGCATTATCGGTGGAAACCCGCGTTCCTAGAAACATCTCCGGAGATACGCATGGGACGTCGAACTGTTTGCGAATACCCTTTAAACTGGCCGTCAGAAGACCAGGAACCTGTGCAGCAATAGTCGAGTTTTCGATGTTTTCTTCTGCGTTGATCGAGTACACGAGCACGACCTGTGGATGCCCGCTTGACGCCAGTGAACTCTCCAAACCGCGAATAAAGCTGACTACGACGAACACCAGCAACACCACGATGGTCAAGGCGGAGAGCGTGAGCGCAGTGCGAACCGGTCGCCGCGTGAGGTTGCGGACGCCATATTCCCACGGCAATAGGCGGACCCGTCCCATAGACTGCAATCCTGGCGTTGCGATTTGCGATTGAAGAACATCCGAACGACCGTGATCGAGCGCAATTAAAGCGCAGGTGGATAATGGCCGTTAGGCGTCGGTAACCATCCAGCGGAGAAACGACTGGATCCGCAGAATCAGATCTGCAGCGAGCGCTCGAATACGCGCAATGGTCGACCGGAAAGTCGCCAAGAGAGGTCGTCGTCGGAACGTCGCCGCGACGAGGGTTCATTCACTTCCGAGGGGAGCTGAAACTCAAACGCCCATTCCGTTGCTGCAATCGCGAAGTCGAATGGGGTTTCACTTGTACCCAGTGCCCCTCGGCAAATGCAGTGCTTGCAACCACAATCCTGATTGTCCGGCGAGGGAGCGCCTGGATCGCTCTGCTCGTCCCGATGGACATTCCGGTGCGGACAGCAACTGCAGGTTGACCTATCCTGCTGATCCGGTTGCGCATCGGTACTGCACGTCATGCACCGTAACGGGCACACGAGGACAGACGCAATCAAAAAGTGAGCCAGAAGAAAGCGGAACATCGCACCAAATGTTATCGGGGGTGACCGCCAGAGTCAACGTGACCTCAATTGGTCGCGTGGGCGTGTCAAACCATAGCTTGCAAAATCGGCCGGATAGATAGCTAGGCGATGCGACCGAGACACAAGTAATTGCATGCAAAGGAGTTGCAACAAACGACGCCAGCTCGTCGCGATAACTTCGCCCGGCCATCGAACGATACTATCGAGTCGCCTATTGCGACGACGGTGAATGTACCAATCCCTGATATCGTGTGACGGGCTGCTTTGACGTCCAGGCAATCCCGCGCAGCACAAGAATCCGATAGAGGGCGTCATCCGTCGTCGTCGTGTAATGGCCAAGAACGCTTGCGAAAACTCGTCCCTCACCAATTTCGCATGTCCAGACCATTGGATGCTCCTGACCTTCTTCGACCGCCGTGGCGAGCACCGTCACGTGACTGCGGTCGCCGATCAGGGGCCAATATGTCTCATCCAAAAATGGTGTCGCTTTAAAGCCCATCGTCAGCGGATGCTTGTCGTTCGCGATATGCAGCTCCAGTGGCCCATGTCGGTATTTGGAGCGAACCGGCTGAGCGGCGAGACCCAATCGCGCCGCGAGCGCTTCCGGATTGTCGTCGGAGATCATCGCCGAGTGCAGGGCGACGAGTCCACCGCCACGTTTCAGAAACGCGTCGAGATCCGCGAGTCGCTCTTCTGACCAGTTGTGATTCCAGCAGTAAAAAACCACGACGTCTGAACGTCTCCAAAGCTCGGGCGTTGGCCAGTCTTCAACTGCGTCCACCGAAGTGTCAGCGGCTCGACTGAGCAATGCCTGCCATCGCGATTGCCAGGCAGGATAGTCATGCTCTCCCGGGCCGTGGTCCTGTTTACCGGCGACTAGGGCAATGCTCAGAGGCGCGGCCTTCTCGACAATCGGATTCTCCATTGCCGCGGTCAAGACCCGACGAACATCTCCATCCGTGCGTACGGGAAACGCGTCGCCCGCCGCGTTGCGCGGCATCGGTTCAGTCAGCAAAAACGCCAATAAGTCTTGAACTTCTTGCCCGCTAAGGCCATCCAGCAGGCCGGTCGGCATCGCAGATGTCGTGGCCGGCGCGATGCTTTCGACTTGATTGCGGTCGACGATGGTTTCCTTAGCCCGAGTGTCGACCACGCGCAGCCTGTCAGCGCCATCCGCCTTCACGATTCCCTGCAGCGCACGGCCATCGTGCAGGGCGAGGCTGTAGCTGACAAAGTCCGGGTTGATCGATACGCTCGGCTCGCGGATATCTCGTAATACCGAGACTTGATCGCGGTGCGCATGATTCCCCAAATCTGGTGCGAAGGTCGCGCCACGCCCCCGCACGGCGTGGCAAGTCGAACACTTGCCGCGCGAACCAAAAAACAGTTGCTCTCCGTTGGCCGGGTCGCCTTCGACTCTCGCATTGCTAACGCTTGCGACGGTCGTTTCTCGCGCCGATAGCGGCGGCGCCCAGGGAACGAGCAGTTGTTCCAGTCGGAGACCGCGTTCGGTTGGATCAAGATCGGTGTGATAGCTGGCGTGAACCTGCATAGGATCGTCACTGGTCAATGCGACAAACTGAAATGTTCGACCGCCTGGCTCGACGGCAACGGTCGCCACCTGGCCGGCCGTTGTCGTGCTTGACGACTCCACTCTTCCGCCTTCAACTTGCAACTCGAAACGTCGGTCCGAGGAGATAGTCAGCCTCGCGGTCGTGGGCAAATCTACGGTACCTTCGATGGTCAATTCGCCCGGTCGGCGCAATGCCTGAAACCATTGCTCGTGCTCGACAGAGCCGACGGTTAGTTCGCCAGCCACGTTCAGGTCAATATGCGGGAGCCAGATCTTGCTCACGGCTTTCTGCGCGGCCGCGCTTTGCCAGGTAGCCTGGACACCGTGCATCGAGTATTCCATGTCAATCGCATGCGTAGGACCGGCTGGAGCCATTGGAATCGTCAGCGAGTAGCCAGCCCGCAGCGGGTGTGGATCGGTGGCAATCGACAGCATTCGCCCATCCACGGACCACAGACCGCCTACTGAATGCAATTTGCCGCGGTGCGATTTTCCTTGGTCTTCTACGGCGGCATAAGGGGGCTTGAGCGACTCAAATCGATCGCCGGCCCGCACGTTTTCACCGTAACTCAATTCGACGGGCACAGACTCCATGCGCAATGCCTCAGACACCGGGCGGTCGAACGCGACCCGCACTTCCAACGGACTCGCAGACCAGGCAACTACTGGCTGCGGCGCGGTGGCGTCGAGATATCGCACGCGGAACAGCTTCCCTTCACCTTGAGGACCGGTGCCCCAATCGGGCGGACCACTGTGGCAGCAGAGATACAAATCGCCTCGCGGCGAAATCGCCGCGTCTGCCAGCAACATCGTCGAAACTGCAACCAGCGAAGGCCGGCCAACGTACCCATGTTCCGTCTTTACCAAACGTACGCGCCAGAGCTTTCCGCGAGAAAAGCCCGTAACCAGGGCGTCGCCCTGCCATGATTTGGGTCCAAACGAACGATGCGACTCGTTCGCTTCATTGAACACCAGTCCGGTCGTCGACTGATGCTGGGGCCCAAAACCCACGATCGGCGGTTCGTCCACAACATCTGGAAGGTACTCCGCGTGCCGAGGTGGAAATCCGTAGTGCCGGCCAGGCTGAATGTGATTCAGTTCATCCAGCGGATTGCCGCCAGGCAGCCAGGTGGCGCCCTCCTGGTCAGTCAAGAATAAATCGCCGGCGCGGTTGAACGCCAACGTATACGGCACGCGCACGCCCGTGCAGATTGTTTCGAGCTTGGTTTGACCTCTTGCCAGTCGAACAATGGATCCGCGCAGACTGTTTTTGTCATACTTGGCGACATCAGCTTGGACTCGATACGGATTCGAGTAGTCGACACACATCAAACCAAAATAGAGATTCCCTTCGGCATCCAACGTAACGGCCGTGGCGTCGACGCCTCCCGATGCAACGTCCGTGGGCGGCCATCCTTGCGCGACCACCTTTTCCACATCGGCCCGCAGGTCACCGTCTGAGTCGATCAGCAATGACACCTTCCCATGCGAGGAGACATAGAGTCCTTCTTTAGACCAGGCCATGCCAACCGGAACGCTCAGCGTATCCTTGTCCCAATAAGGAATGGCTTGCTCCTCGATTCCATCGCCATCGCGGTCGCGAAGCACATACACATGGCCGTTGTAACCGAGTGCCAGCAGGTCGCCATTCGGCGAGAAGCGAAGGTTGTTGACGTTCGGCAATGTAATGGGCAACTCTTCGACTACGAATCCCGGTACGAGTGGGCGAATGACTTCCTCGGCGCTGCTAGGCGGTGCCAGCACTCCATAACAGCACGCGATCACTGCGGCAAGAACGTGATGAAACGAGACGCAGTTGGGTCGGGTGAACATGGAATCGCACATCTCAGCACGTTTGGAAATCAGGGCGGAGCGCCGATACGGAATCGGCGCCCCGCTCGTGCCAGTTTGGCGGTACGACGCGTCGACGTCTATTGATCCAGGATTTTCGACAAGTCATCGAGGATCGCCTTCTCGGCTTTTTCGTCGAGACCATCCTTCGCCAAAACGTGATTGACCTTTACGTTCATGCCCTTGTACAGCATGACGGTCAATTCCGCGTCGGGCGAGATCTGGTAGTCTTCCGGTCCATTCGGCTGATCGGCCGGAACCACGAGGGCGACGTTTTCGATCTGGTGTTCCTTGGCGAGTTCCTTGGCGGCGGCCGTTAAGGCGTCGGCGTCCTCACCGAGAAAATTCACGAAGGCAGCCAGCTTTTGGCCGCTGTGCTCAGAGAGAGCTTTGTCGAGTTGCTTGACCAAACTGGCCAAGTGCCCGTCCGATTTTCGCGCGAAAATCATGACGACGGGGCGTCCACCATAGAATCAGCGATAGCAGAGCGTCTCGCCGATCTTCACGCTGTCGTTATCGGCGCCGGCGGCCTTCACGACGTCAAACGGTCCCACGGAATCGCCGACTTGCAGACCGCTCTTCAAGTCGTCGGCGCGGGCCACGGCCGCTACCATGACAAGCGCCGCGGCCAGGCCGAACCTGGCTGCTGGTCGAAACATACTGACCTCCTGTGCAAGAGAGTACCACCTACCCCGCTCCGGCCGAACGAGGCCAGCAGCGGATCGGTAACGTCCACGGATTATCGCACCGCCCAGTTCGCGTGGCAATCTGCGTTGGAACCACAATTGTGAAAAAACTAGAGCCCAGCCCTTGTATAATCAACCATCCAATTGAATACTTGTGCTCATGGGCATGTCGCATCGCCAATTCAAAGACGGCGTGTATGAACAACTTGCCCGCATCGGCAAGGCGGTCTCAGCACCGAAACGGATCGAGTTGCTGGAACTGATCTGCCAAGGGCCGCGCAACGTGAAGGTCTTGGCGAGACTGACTGACCTCTCCGTGGCGAATGCCTCGCAGCACCTCAAGGTATTGCGTGCGGCGCGCTTGATCGACGCCGAGAAAAAGGGCCTCTATGTGGAGTATCGGCTCGCCGACGAATCGGTGGGCCGTTATCTATTGTCCACACAATCCCTTGCCGATGCCCGCCTCGCCGAAATCCGTCAACTCACGCACGATTTTCTGGAGCAACGCGGGGCGCTAGAACCGGTCAACCGTGAGGAACTGATGCGCCGCGTTCGCGATGGCGACGTGGTCGTCTTGGACGTACGGCCCAGCGAGGAGTATGCCGCAGGGCATATCCCCGGCGCGGTTTCCGTCCCGATCGGCGAGTTGAAAGCGCGCCTTAAGGAACTGCCGAAGGGCAAGGAGATCGTCGCGTACTGCCGCGGCCCATATTGCATCATGTCAATTGAAGCCGTGGAACTCTTGCGCAAAAAGGGCTTTCGCGCCCAACGCATGGAACAAGGCGTACTCGACTGGCGCGCGCGAGGTTGGCGCATCGAGGCCGGGACAAAAAAGGCCGGACGGTAGCGATCCCCGGACTATCCACAGCATTCCATCTTTGACGGAGATATCGACGTGAAGCTTCTTTCCGTAGGCGTTTTGGCAGCGGTGACGGCCTTGGCGGCGTTGTTCGCTGACGACCCTCACGAGATGGAAGGTTTCCGACTCTTCCCGGTAGACGACACCGTGTGGCGAGATGGGCCGCCGTCGTTACCGAAGGGAGCGCAGATCGCTGTGCTTGAAGGAGATCCGACGAACGAGGGGCCCTTCGTCTTTCGCATCAAGGCCCCGGATGGGTTTCAAATCCCCTTGCACACGCACCCTAAGACGGAGCGTGTCACGGTGATCTCGGGCACTTTCCACATTGGCATGGGAGAGAAGGTCGACAAGGATGCCGCGAAACCGATGCCAGCCGGCACGTATGGCTTTTGGGAAGCTGGCATGAAGCACTTCGTCTGGGTCGAAGGTGAAACCGTGGTGCAGTTTCACGGACAAGGACCATGGATCATCAACTACGTGAATCCGAGCGACGATCCGCGCAATCAATCGCCATAGGCAGATATCGCTCGCCTCCGATGAGATTCGGTTTTGACTTTGGCGCATTGCACGACTTGTATGGCCATGAAGTCCACCTCGGCAGTTCGGCCATTGATCGAATTCTCCCCCAAAGGGATCAAGGCCGCGGTTGCCGAACAATATGGTTAGGTTGCCGCTGCGCCTGAGCAGAAGTTCAACTTTCCCGTCGGGCGGCAGTTCGCAGAAAGCGTGGGCTACGATCCCCCGCTGCTGCACCAACTGCCGCGAGGTGTATGGGAATCCATCACCGCGGCTGGCCATCCGCAACCGTACGTGGATGCTCAACTGGGCGAGACAGTACTCGATCTCGGTTCCGGGGTCGGCCTGGATCTTCGCCTCTATGCTGGAGAAGGTCGGACCAACGGGAAAGTTGTCCGGCCTGGACTTATCCAAACCGATGTTCGACAAGGCGCGGAATAATCTGCGACAAGCGGGCATTCACAACGTAGGAATGGCTGCACAGAGCGGCCGATGCGATTCCGCTGCCGAATGGCTCCATGGATCTCGTCACGGCGAACGGCATTCTTAATCTGTCGCCGGATAATGATGCCGTGATGCGGGAAGTGGCGAGAGTGCTGCGTCCGAGAGGGCGCACGATCTTCGCGGAGATTGTGCTCGCGAGCGAACTCCCGGCAGATGACCGACGTGAAGTCAGCGACTGGTTCCGCTGAGTCGGCGGAGCGTCGGTCGAGAAGGTCCTACTCCAGTCGCATGGCTTGAGAAAGTCAGACGTTCCGTGGATCGGCAGAAATGCACGAATTGGACATCAGTTGTCTCAAGGCGCCGTCATTCGAGCGGAAAAGCTGTGTTGATTGAGTCAGTAATGTCACTAAAGCCAGTGAACTGAACTGCGAACCGCGACCTGATGGAATTTGGTTCCAGTGGCGTCGGCCTCCGGGCGAACGGCGGATGTCAGTGCTAGTTGACATCATCTTACTTGAAGGCGATGCCACCAAGGCTGGCGTTTTGTGCTCCGTTTGAATTCTCCAGCTGGCTTGTTGAGTGCAAATGTGAGGCGGTGGCGCGTGTCCACAACCTCACGAGTAGCTCGTCTGACCCGGCGAAATTGCCAAGAAGTCCTTTTTACCATTCTTGCCACTCACCAAAAGGTCTGTTGGCTCGCCGGGCGTTCAGTCACTGGCGGACGCGGAGCCAGCGGTGAAGTGACCGCCGCCTCGTCCATTTCGGTGTTCAACGGCACGCCCGCCAACACGCAAAACTCCTTTCGTTGCACTTCCGTCAAACGCCGCGCGAAACACCCCTCGTCACGAGTCCACAAGAGAAACAGCGAACCCAAACCGTCGTCGACCACGGACCACGCTGCACCTTGCCAAACGCAGACCAGATAGTCGGCGAACCAATCGTGAATTGGCGACTCCACTTCGACCGTTTCGTCGGGCGTAAACTCCTGATCCTCCACCCACTCCTCAACCGTCAGTTGCGCCGTTGGTGGCTGCTCCATCAACCGCCCGACGAACTCGGCGGCCGAGGATGCCGGCGGCGATTCCGCCGCTACGAGTTCGCGCGCCTCGCCAAACACGCTAGCATCGACGGCATTCACTTGCTGATGACAGTTAGCCGCAGAAGGATCGTTCGGCATGCTGCTTAGCCGATACGTCGGCGTCGAGCGGGGCCCTGCAACTGCTTCGCGGAGCGTTCTCAACTCTTGGGTCAACGACTCGCGCTGTTCATCGACGGCCATCTGGAGCATCTGTACCTCGCCCGCCAGGCGCTCCACCAAGTCGATCAATTCCTGGATCAGCTCCTCATCGGCGCCCTTCATACCGGTCCTCCTCGCGCCGACCATTCGAGCGCCACTTGACAGGCCGTGCGGGCCAGTAGCACGGCATCTGCCGGAGCCTTGGCCGGATCCACCGCAATTACGGGCGGAGCACCGCCACGATCCAAATACCATTGCAACTTTCGGGCAAGTCGTCCTAACGTCGGCCAATCCTTCCCCTTGAAGGCTGCATTGATGCCCTCCCACAAGGCCTGCGGATCGATCGCCGCCAGATCTTCCAGCATTTCGTCCCACGGTTGGCCTGGTTCCACCACATTCCCCTTTTCGTTGAAAGATGCAGACAATTCAACCTTCGCAACACGCGCCACCGGTCTCGCTCACCTAGCATGGCCAGCGAAACCGCAGCGCCGACAACTCCCCCGTTGTTGTGCAAAGATCCGCAAACGAAAAAAAGCCCGAGCGAAGTCGGGCGAAGAGAACCTTATGCTTCCCAACGTTCGACGTCGGCCATGGGTCGCGGCACGTCAAACACGTGTCCGCAGCCGGGACACTCGATGACGACAGTCGTACCACAGACGGTAGTGCCCAACGCTGCTCACGTTTCTCGACACAGTGGACAGCGAACGATGAACAACATGGCATCCTCCAATCTCGTAAGGGACCGCGCGCAAGCCGAGCGGCCATGAAACCAGCAACGCCGGCGCCGGAGGCACAGCCCACAAGCGCGACCATAGCGCAAGTGCAGCGCTCACTCAAACGGCTGGTGGCCTGCCAAATATGACTGATCACGTCGCGCATGGACTTGACCTGGTCCTCCCGCCGACAAGCGCTAAGGGGCTGCCCGCCCGCGGCGCTGCGCCGATCGAGGAGTGATTCCTGCCGTCGTCCGGGGTTGTCATCGTGGGGGCTCGCCCCGTGAGGCCGTCAGGCCCTTGGCCCCCGCGATGGCGACCCCGGATGGCGGCAGGCCAATCCCTGCTGTTGTGTGGGGCCGATTCGAGGGGCTCGTCAGCTGTCGCCGTTCGCCGGCTAATTGAGCGCTCTAGTACTCAACCGCTCGAGCGATACGCGAGCGCCGCGGCAGTCATCGCGTATTGGCGTACGGGCGTCAGAATGCGCCCAATATGTTCTGCCCCCTGCCATCCTCGCCGACCATACTTCTGGAGCGTCACGAGAAACATTCCGGCTGACAGTCAGCCGATTCGAATCCAACCTACTCTTCGCTACCTAGAGTCCTAAACAATGGTGGCCGAGACCGTGGTCTCGTTCCTTCCAACCGTCGGGAAGTCTAACCTTCGGCGGTATGTCCCAGAGCTAACAGTACGATGTCCTTTGTGCGTGCACATTTCGGTTCTCGTTCATCCGACTGCGGCCGTGGCTGCATTGTCGGCGTTAGCTCGGCAAAAGCCCCCGTGGGGGCTTTTGTTTTCTTTGGCGACCGTGCTCGTCGCGTTTTCTCTCCGTGTCACTGGAGCGTCCCGTGGGGCGTTCCATTGAACTGCCGGCTCCTGCAAGGAACCGGCTTTAGCGAGGAGGAAATGTATATGGCTATCAATTCCGGTGGAGAGATCCACTGCAAGTTGACCCATATCGAGAACGGTAACGTGACGGTCCGGAGGATTCGCCAGATGATCGTGCAAGCGCCTAGCGGCGTCGTCAGCGCGCTCATCGGAAATCAGCTCCCGGATGCGATCTCGCTCTACTCGGGGACGCCCCAAAAAGGGAACGCCCTGGAGGTGCTGCTGAGAGAGCGTCCGCCGCTGTCACTGCGTGCGTTTACCATTGAGTTTCTCAATGGTACCCGCGCCCGTGACTTGTCCTTTATGTTCGTGGGCATGTTCGTGACGGCCGGCCTATCGGCCGTCTACGAACTGATCGCGCGGATGTTGGGGCTGTAAATCACGGGGGGTTTTGGGCCTAAGGTTCATTGCCCAAGGTTTTTTTGAGCTATTTGAGTACTCGCCATACTCACTTAGCTCCTTTTCTTATCCCACAAACGCCGCCCTCGCGCAACGATTTGTTGCTACGGGGATAACAGGCCGGCTTCCACCATCGCATCACCGTGCAGGATCAACAACTCTTGCGCGCGTTTGATGAATGCGATGTCCACCTCACGCCAATTGATGATATTGGCGACCGTCGCCGGAAACGGCCCGCGATCCCGGTCGTTCCCCCAATTCGCAATCGCTAACAGTGCCTCCATGCCTTCGCGCGTCGGCTTGAGTGCGCCGTTGCCGACCATTTTCGAGAGCGACATGGGTGCCAGGTCCGTGGTTTGCACGTCCATTCCGGGACCGGGCTGCGCATAGCCTTTGGTGACGAACGGCACCAACGTCCGTTTGACTTCGGCGAGGTCTTTTTCCAGCGCCGCGGCCCGCTGTTGCTGGGCTTGTTCCCGCTCGTAGCGCGCCTGGACGAGGGCTCGCTGGGCTTGGGCCGCTTCCAGGCCGGCGAGAATCCGCACGGCCTCTGCCTCTCCAGCCTGTCGAATCACCTGCTCCTTCGCCTCGGCGATCTGGGCGTCGGCGGCTTTTTGCGCCGACTCGATGCGCTCGCGCTCGAATTCGATCGCCGCCAGCCGCTCCGCGTGCTGGTCCTCGGTGATCGCCGCGCGCAGCGTCTGGTCTCCGACTGGCTGGTCTCGTGACTCCACGACGAGCGCCGCAATATTTCCGCGGCCTTCTCGATAGCTGGAGGCCGCTTCCCACGCTTCGCGCATCAGTAACGTCAGCCGATTGACCGCTTCCTTCTCGGGCAGGTAGGCATCGTCGACATCGGCCAAGGCTGCCTCAGCTCCGCGGGTCAATTCGCGCGCAATCTCCTCAAGCTCGGTCGCGCGGGACACCTCCGGCCGCACCTTTTCGTAGATCGCCCGGAAGCTCTTAACGCGATCCGGATTGGCGGCCAGGGATTTACCTGCCTGATTGTCGAGCAGCGGAACGACTTCGGCCAGCCACTGACGGTCTTCCTCGCGCCATTCGCTTAAGCGTCGACCAAGGGCCGCTGAGGACTGCAATAGTTCGCGTTGCTGGGCCTTAGCCCAATCGAGTCGTCCCACGGGGGTCGCGGGCGCGGCAAAGGGATCGAAATCATCGATCAAATAGCTGGTATCAGGAGGTTCCGCCGGCGCATCGGCTAGGGGCGCAACTGACGGCACGTTGCCATAGTCGCGCTCCGAGTCAGCGGTAAGTCGCTCCCGTGGCTCCGCCGGGAAACGGTCCTCGACGACCTGCCACACGCTCCAACCGACGCGGGCCACCAGCGCTAGGCCGACGACGACCAGCGCGTTTTGCACGAACCGCCCGGCGCGGGCCGGACGCGCCGGCCCATGCTCTAAAAACCCATCGAAATTCGGACGGCGAGGAGGTCCGCTCTGCGGATCGACAGTGCTCATGGCGAAATATCCTGCGCCGGCGTGGCAGTAAAGGTTGGCGGCTAACGCGACGGTTCGTTCGGTTCCGACAGTTTGCGAATCCGCTCGTCCCAATCGTCGTCGGAGGAGGGGGACGAGAGTGGGGGCCCGGAGGCCGGCCCGGCCGCGTCGGGAATGAGCACGGTTTCGTCACTGGCCGTGGGCCAGGCCGTACTGCTTCGTCGGTCGTATTCCTTGAGGCTGATATGATAATCGCTGATGATCGGCGTCACATAGCCACTGAACTGGGTGAAGTGGCTGGCTTCGGTGACGCTGATGAAACTGGTGTTCGGAGCGGCGCTAATGTCCATGATCGTATTGCGCTCCAGGCGAAATCCAACCTCTTCGTTCACGCCGACGAGTTGAAACTCGGCATGGTCGGGCGTGAAGCTTTGATCATCATCGGCGGTGAATTGTTGTTTCCAGGAGAGCGCCTCAAACCGTCCCTGCCCTGACATTTCCTCCAGGAGCTTGATCGTCTTGGGATCGGAGGCGCGAAAGAATTGCTTGAAAGCCGTGCAGGAACTGACCGTGTCACGCACGTCGACTCCCTTGCGATCAAGTTGTTCGACATTCTGGTGGGCCACGATGAAATGCACATTGCTGCTACGAGCTTGCTCGAAAACTAGCCGCACGCTGTCGGAAACAATCTGTTGGAATTCATCCACGACAACATAAATCCGCTGGCGTTGCCGCGCCGTGCGACGGGCGGCCGCAGAGAACAGGGAATACATGGCGAGTTTGGCCACGGCTGGCGAGCCGATCGGTTCGATCGGTGATTTGAGGTTGAAGTACGCCACCTGCGGTCGCGACAGCATCATGCCCATGTCGATGGCGGCTTCACGGACGCGCGGCTGCTGGCGGAGGTCCTCGGCCGTGACGTTCAGCGCATATATCGACGCCAAGCGATCCACCAGCGCGGTGACGTGTTGAGCCTTTTTCCAATCGTCGGGATTGCCGCCAGCGGCGAGGTAGGCGGCCTTGTCGCAGAGCAGGGCATGCAGCCGCTGGAAATTTGGAATCGGATAATGTCGGATTAGATTCAACAGCACAACTTCATTCATCGCGGAGAAAAAACCGCGGCCATAGGCATCGCCATAATTGAGTGAGAGTCCCTCCAAGATGAGCTGCGTCTTTTGATTGGGCGTCAGGCGGGCGAAATGCGATTGCTCCAGTGGATTGAAGACGTGACTGGATAAGCCCGTCTCCAGGGCAAACCAACGGAACTCGGCGCCGGCCGCCGCGGCCTCCAGGCGGGCCGTCTCGAAGAGCGACCGATCTCCTTTTAGGTCGAGCACCAGCACGGAGCAATCTTGGGCGGCCACGAGTTGAGCGATAATTGGCGCAATGCCGAGCGAAGTTTTACGCGAACCCGAGTCCCCAACGAGATGAGCGTGCTGATGCAGCAGCGCCTTGTGCAGCAGGACCGGATAGCCGCCAAAGATACTGCGTCCCAGCAGCACGTGTTCGCGCTCTTTGCGGTCGCGCGAGTTGAGCATGCGATTGACGGAGATTGACCAGGGTGATTTCGTGGTGCACTGGGCAGATCCGCCGGGCACTTCAAGCGCCAACCAGTAGCGGGCCAACAAGCTTCCGAACACAAACCAGTAGATAGCGAGGAATACGAGGATGGGAATCATTGCCGCCAAGGCGGTCGCCAGCGTCAGCTGCGAGGACGTAAACCCGGCACTGCTCGGTTGGGGACCGAAGATCAGTTGTGCGGCCGTCAGGACCAGCGTGACGGGCGCCGTTCGCGATGGCGACGTCTGGAGCAAGAGAATGCCGGTCGTCATCGACGCCAAGGCAAAGATGGCCACGACCTGTCGGACCCAGAGTGGACGCAACCAGCGATCGGGAAATAAAAACACGCCGGGGGCTTGCGTTGGCGTGGGGAGATAGCTGAACCACACGTGGAGCGAAGCGAATGTCGCGATCAACGTCGCGCGCCAAGAAATGCGTGGGACGATACCGCTGACATGCCAAAGCAGCCAGTAACACGGCAACGGAACAATGATGGCGGTCAGTGCGATCAGGCCAGCGGATGTTTGCAACTCTGGATTGCGGTCGGAGCGCATCAGCCAATGCAGCACTTCATAGCCGAGCCACGCCTGGACCGCGAGCGCCACGATGGCGGCCCGCGCCGTGAGCATTTCGGGACACTCATTCGGCAGCGCCGTCGTCCACAATCTTGGCCAGAGCGATTGCCACAGCCGCATTTCGCGCCAATCAACCGCCGGGTTGACGGTCATCCAATAGGCGAACTGCTTGGCGCAGACGTAAGAGGCCACGAGCGCAACGGCCATTGCTGGTACGAATGCGAAGACGCTCGGATGATGGGGGGCTGTGAACGCGGCCGCCGCGACGATCGCCACAATGGCCAACACCAGTCCGCCTTGTCGCCAAAGAAATTGCCATGTCAGGTGCGGGCGGAGGGCATCGGAATTGAGGCCCCACAAAACCGCGTAGGTTACGGCCAACAGCCCTCCGACGCATCGCTTAAACCCTGCGGTGGAACGCTTGAAGTTCGGACACGGTCGCCACCTCAATGCGCGCCGCACCGCGAACTGTTAGTTTGATGGCCGACTCCAGCAATCGCTGTTTGGCCGGCCAGGCGGTCATGATTGTAACGCAGAATCGGCCGGATTGAATCAGCGTCGCGAAAGCCGGCGTGCGATAGTGTTGGGCCAAGAGGCGGTCGAGTTTACGGAGCATCAGTTTGGGTGGGTTGCCGCGGTCCAATAAGACCGTTCCCAGCCGGCACGGCGCCTGGCGGGAATCGACATAATAGCCACCGGTCTTCATCCGCTCTCGGCACAGTTCTGGAAACGCGGACTGAAATTCAACAGTGGTCAGCCGACGCACACCCTCGGCGCTGCAGAACGCCAAGAAACCGTAGGCCACGGGAAAACTTTGCTCGGTAAACTTGCGCCCACTTTTGGCGGATGCACCGGCAGCTTGCCGCCCTTGTGCGCCGAGTATGTAGTAGGTTAATCCGTTGGTCAGTCGCCTTTCCCGCAACCAACCTGCGGAGACAAGTCGTGAGACGACTTTACAAACTGCGCTGTCGCCCGCCCCCTCGAAAAACTCTCGCTGGAGAAATTCGCGTGTGGTGAGTCGATAGCGATAGACATGATGGAGAATTTGCCGATCACGGTCGTTCGGTGTGGTGGTCATCGGTCACCAGATTTCGTAGGGGAGGCCGCGATGGCGGCAATGTTCATGAAACGCCTGGAGGCGACGGGCAGAATAACTGCCGCCGAACTCGACGGCCCGATACGGCGCGCCGTCGCGATTGATCAGCAGCGCGTCTGGAATTTTCTGATGCTTACCGCGCTCCACCAGCGAATCTTCGCCGACCCAGTTAGCCGCATCGTTGGCCCAGCGCCGACGGTAGGTCAGAAAGACGGCCCCCAGGTGCAGGTCGTGCGTGGCCTGGCAAAGGTTTTTGACGGCGCCCGGAGCACCTCCGCCAATCAGGTCGACCGCCCGCGACGTGGCGATGTAAACCGAAGTGCGTCGCGGCTGGCCGGACCAGCGCGATTGCAGTCGCCACGACAGCCACCCGAAGTCAGTTGGCTGCTCAGCGGGAAACCAGGCGTATTCTGCCGAGCCCAGCGCAAGCATCGGCTGGGCCAGCACGTCCACGCGCCGCAAGAGCCCCGCGCGAGCTAACCGGCGCAGCCGCTTAGCGGCATTCTTGCCTCCGCTCGCGCCGTCATTCCACCAGGCCGCCGCCAGATTAACGGCAGAAAGCATCCGCACGCGGCTCCCAAGCGTCTCGATGATTTCCAAATCGCGAAAGGAGAGGATCACCCATGCACCTCCTTGCGCGGTCGGCCGACCTTGCGGTGCTCTGGTGAAGGCGATTGTCCAGGCGCTGGTGCTGGTCCGTGCGGCGACTGATGATGCGGCTTGTTGGCGGCATGTGGCGCGGCAAGTGCCGGTGCTGCTGCGCCGGCCGAAGTGGTGCTTTGCTGACCGGCGGCTCCAGGTCCATGGCCGCCGTTGGCGTTTCCTCCGTTGCCAGGGCCGTTCCCGCCATTCCCATTCCCGTTGCCGCCGTTGTGGGCCATTTCGTTAAGTCGCTTGCGCAGACTTTTGGAGGCGGCATGAATCAATTGCCCTTGATCCTGCCGCTCCAAGCAGTCGAGCGCGTCGTGAAATCCAGCCAACATGGCCTCGCAGGTGCGGCGGCGCACGTATTCCCAAATCGAAAGCGACATCGTTGAATCTCCACAAAGATAAATGGTCGCTACCCGCTACGACCGACTTCACGGAATTCTCAAATCACAGGCACGCAAGGGTCAGCGCAGGCTGGGGTGAAGTTGCGCGCGCTCGGGCGCTGCCTCTGGCGGCGAGAATTAGCCGACCGTGCCGCGCGTTGAAAAATGCTTCGACGAATTTCGTTTCGAAATCCGACGGCGAGAGTTTTCGGGAACTCGGAAAACCCCCAAGTGGACCGCTATACGTGATGTCGCGGGGAATTACTGGGGAATTAGCTTAAGGTATGAGCCGGCCAGGCGTTACAGCGAAATCGGAAATTTGGAAACCGTCCGACCACGACGTAAGGCGAGTTGCCGCGCGAATTGATAGTGTGACGGGGTTTTTTAGGGGCGAGAAATGAATTTTCGGCGGTTGCTGTAAACTCGCCTGGAGAGAAATGGCCGGCCAGCAACAGCTGACCGGCGACGGCGTGAAGGAATTAGGCGGCGTGCTGGTTGGAAGATTGAGGCGGCGCCTGGCGCAGGACTAAGCAAACGTCATGCAGTCGCGGAATGAAGCTCGAACTGTATTCCTTCTGACGCGCCGAAGTCGTGCCGTGACTAAACCGAATGATTTCCGGCGCGGCGAGCGTCAATCCTTGCGCATAGGCGAGGTTGAGTGTGCGAAAAGGCAGGGCCTGATAGTGTCCCTGGTCGCGCAAGTCGCCCATCAGCACCACGAGCACTCCGGACGGCCGCAAGACCTGCACACAGTTTCGCATCACCCGCCGCAGCCCCTGCAGAAAATCGCGGAGCGTGGGAGCATTCGCTAGACAACGCGGGTCGTTACTCCAGCGAATCATTTTCCAGTAGGGCGGATGCAGCCAGATAAAATCGAATAATCCCTGGTCCAGGAAAACGCCGGACGCGGTGGCATCACGCCCTGACCGCAGGTCACAGCTGACGCACTCGATATTCAATTCCCGGCACACGTCGCGGCAGGTGCCACCACCCGTCATGGGGTCCAGCACCCGCTTCGGCCGGTAATACATCAGCAAGTCCTTAATGAGCAGGCCGGAACAGTTCCCTCGGTAACCAGCGTCACCATATTGGCCGCGGCCCGGAGTGGCATGAATGCTGGTCAGCCATGGTACGGGACTGGCGGTCTTCGGTCCCTCGGGGAGCGGCACGAGCCGCGGCGCTCTGTCGGCGCTGCTGGCTGGCGTGGAAACGGAACGGGTCTCAACGATCGGATCTGCCAGCGGTCCGCTGGTCAGTTTATTGTGGGTCGGTACAGTCATGACGATTCACCTTGGTTTCGAGCGGCCGCCTTGCCGGGCGGCCGCGGTTGTTGCACTACTAGAAAATCCGAACGCGTACGTTCATTCGGCCACCAACACAGCGCGGGGGCTGACTTGCAGTAACCCCGCGTCGGCGAAGCTGAACGCGTCCGCCCTGCTCAAAATAATGTGGTCCAGCAGCGGGATATTGAGCACGTCGCCCGCGGCTCTCAGCTTCGCCGTCACGGCGCGGTCCTCCAGCGAAGGGGTGACGTGACCGCTGGGATGATTGTGGGCCACGATGATGGCGGAAGAGGCGACCTGTAAGGCAACGCCAAAGACCATCCGAATGTCGACCACCGCTCGGTCGAAGCCTCCGCTGGAAACGCAGAGCCAGCCGATTGCCTCGTGCGCTCCGTTAAGACAAACGACGTAAAGCTCTTCCACTAGCTCCAATTTGTTGGCATCCCACACGGCGCGGAGGTATTGCTCCGCCGTGTGAGACGAATTGACGATTGACGGTGTGGGTGGTGGCTTGCCGCGCAACGTCGTGCGTCGCCGATACGAAACCTTGAGTTCAGCAAGGCGTGGGCTGCGGGCGAGTGAGTTGAGCATCTTCATCGTCGTGTTCTCCTATTACGTAAATATTCCTAATCCATCGCTTCGTGGCGGGCTGCGGCATGCTTATTAATAATACTGCGCGTCGGCCCGCTTGCATGGAATTATTATGGTCATAATAATTCCTAGGAGTCAAGCCATTGGGCGGTTCGCTGAAAACTTTTTTATGCGCATGTTAAATGGCACGCGTGGCGGACAACTCAAGACGGTAAGAGCCGCCACGCCGATGCGATAAGAATCTGCAGCGATAACTGAAGACAAAAAAAACGGCGGCCAAGTTCGGCCGCCGCGGTTTCGCAAAGACAAGGCAATCGTCAGTAGTCACTGGGCAACAGCACCGTGGTCACCGAGCGGTCGGCTTCGGTGATCAGCCAGAACCGTGTTTGATTGGCAGCTTCATACACCGAGAACAACCGCCCACCGACTTCTAAGGCGCGGGCGTTTTCGCGACTGTCAGCCGGACAGACGAAACCCCAATCGCCGCGTAGATGTCGGTCCAGCGCGGCGGCAATGTCATCGTGCGAAACCGCCGCCAAGGCGGCCGGTGTGCCCGCGATTTTTCCCGGCTCGAACTTGGGGCCAACGGGCTGAGGCGGTGGAGTCGTGGATTCCGCTGCGGCAACTGGAAAACAATCCGTCAATAGATTCCGGGCAATTTCGAACCAATTGACTTCGTCCAGTGCCGCCGCGAGCAGGTCGGAATATACATCCGCTCTTGGGAGCGGGAATTGTTCGCACAATTCGTGCTCTAGCTGTTCCGCCAGCATCAGAGCGACTGCTCCTGGGTTGGAAGGGTGTTCGTCACAAACCACCTTGGCACCTGGGCCGTATTGGGCGCACTGGCGCGCCTGCTCGTGCCAATGAGAATAGACCGCTTTGTTATTTTCCAACCAGAGATTCACACACCACGTTTCGTAGTTACTCCATCCGTTGTATTCTCGTTCTGTCGTCATAAGTCCTTTTTGTGCTTAGGGGACGTGCGTTTATCCCGCACGCCCAAACTAATTCCGAGCCCATCGGCTCCCAACTTTCTATTTTTATTATACCCATAATAAATACTGGACGTCAACAAAAAGATGCTTGACCGAAAATATTTTATGCGTATGTTAAATCCCATGCGAGGCAGACCACCCAAAGCGGCCATCGATCGCCGCACCGATTCGATGAAAATCCCCATGACCGACGCGGAAAAACGGCTGGTCGAATCGGCTGCCGAATCGGTCGAAGCGAAGCCAGTGACGTGGGCGCGCGAAGTGCTTCTGAAAGCTGCTCAGCGTCGCAAACGTTGAAGCTCTTCCCTTCCAGCCAACTGCGACGTTCAGCGCGACGCCAGCCGATACTTGGTGCGTCGTCGTCGATGGCAATTCCATTATGGCCGCGCACTCGTCGCGCACGCCGCTCGTTGACTAACCATGTGCCGACGGGCCCGCGCGAATTGGCTTGGGATGGCAGGCGATGGCGGCGTGGGCCTTGCCAGCCAGAGCGGAGCACGCCGGTGGTAGCTGTCGACCACGGGGTTTGAGGCGCAATCCTCAATTGCCGTGGCGGGGCAGCGTTTCAACCGCGCACGCCGCCGCTATGATGGGACCAGGCCAATCGGCATTTCCCCCTCACAGCTTGAAAAACGTGACGCATGGGCAAGCGCGACACGATTCGATTTCGCGGCCACGTGGACCAAGTGCTCGATGAAATCACGCTCGGCGGCAAGACGTATCAGCTTTTGGAACGGCTAGGAAGCGGCCAGCGCGAACGATATCGCGCTTTCGATCGTCTCGCGGGACCACAGGGCGATTATCGTGCCGTGCATGGCCTGCCGCGCTCGCCGGAAGTCGAACAGCAGATGGCGGTCCTGCATCGACTGGCCGACCTCCGCAACAGCAACGTGCCATTCGTCGTCGAATACCATCCCCAGCGCGACCGGGTGTATTTGGTGATCGCCTGGATTTGGGGAACGCCGCTGGATGAACATCTGAAGCGCGTGCGGGTCGGCCGTGAAACGCCCCTCTCCGCCTTCCATGCTTGCCGACTCATGCGCGGACTCGCGCATGGCCTGTGCCAACTACATCACGCCTGGAACGTGAACCACGGCGACTTGAAGCCGGCGAATTTGATTCTCGCGCCACAAGGGAAGCCTCTCTCAACGATTGACTTTGGCACGGCTTGGCTTTGTGAGCGGGCGACATCACGAACCGGGGGCGATGGCGTCTCCGGTCCCTACTCGGCCCCTGAACTGCTCTTGGAAAGTCCCACAACGCCCGACTTTCGCAGTGATCAATTCTCACTGTCGGTCATCTGGTACGAATTGCTCACGGGCGAGATTCCTTTCGACGGCGCCGGCGGCAAGGCGGGTGCTCCAGCGGTGCGCCCAGCGTTTGCCGGAAAACTGATTCCCCCCAGCCGCCTCCCCCGCCACGCGGGAAATGTCCCCCGCGGTCTCTGGAAGTCAATCGATGACGCCGTCTGTCGCGGCCTGGCATTGGAACCGCAGGAGCGATTCGGAAAGCCACGGCAATGGCTCGATGCGCTCGACGAAATCCATGTTGGTTTTCGGCAGCGTCAGCGACTGGGAGGATTTAATCGCCGCGTCGTCGAATTCATGACGCGCTGGACCAGGGGTCGTCGTCCCGCGGCGGACGATTAGAGAATTTTTAGCCGGATGGCCAGCTCGTGCGGGGGAATCCATTCGAATCGATCGCCGCACGAGGCGTGGTATAAGTCCCGGTCGTTAATCACGGTGCCAAAGACCGGGACGCTTTCCCCCTCCCGCTGGATTTCGGTTCGATCTTGACGATAGCGACGCGGCAGGCCCCACGGACAACCAGCGCACAACGCTGCCGGGGCCGGCGACGTGGCTGTCGGGTCTTCACTGGCTTGGATCAACAATTCTCGCGACGAATGAAGGCTGGCCAACAGGGCGCCTTTGGCTTCGGACGAATTCGGCAATGCAACTCCCTGGTACGTGTCGCCGAACAAGACAATACCGGCGGGACTCTCCCTCCCCTCACACGCCTCAATCAAATGGCAATAGCCCGCCATCCGGACAACGTGCTGCGGATAGATGCGCGGTTCCTGCTCGTGATCGAATTGCCTCACCTGAAACACGGGAATCGTCATCGAGCCGCGGCGCAGCGTCCGCCACGGAGCGCCGGAAAGCCCGATCGACTCGTCCCGGTATGCCTCATGACACCGAACCGAGATCCAGCCGGCCGCCAAGAGTTCCCACCAACTGACTTCCTGCCGCGATGGTTCCGCGAAGTCGAGTTCCTGCGGCTGCTGTTGGACAACTTCACGACGCAAGCGAATGAGTTGCTGCACCGCAGTGACGCGACGACTAAGCGGGCCAGCCAAGAGCAACACCAACCCGGCCATCAGCAACAAAAACAAATCGCGGCCGGTCCAAGTGGCAATGCCGGCCCCGAATAAAACGGCGCAAGTCGCAACACCTAACAGCCAGAGGCGATTCAAATGACGATTGAGACTCTGTTCTAGTTCGTCGATCGTGTAGGGTAACGAGAAGTCCAGATTGGCGCGGAGTTGTTCGTCGGCGTCCTGCCCATTCGTTTCGACGGTCAAGACTCCGGCGCGCGAACAAAACACGAACTCGGACAAGGCATGGACCGTCAGCCGGCGCTCGACTATGGTCGCATCATCGGCTGATTCATCGCCCACGGGCAATTCCTCCCATTAAGTCCAATTCTTGATCGCAGTGATGACCTGCGTCATCGAATCGGGTCGGTCGCTGCGCGGCATGGCCACGCTGGACAACGCTATCCGGCGCACCGCCGGTGGAAGCTTCGCTTTGGCCAGGGCCTCGGCCTCTTGGCCCTTGGCGGGAAGTGCTCCGCAGGCGGCATGCACCAGGATCCGCCCCCAACTATAGATGTCGGCCCGCGCATCGATCGTCTCGTGAGCGTCGGTCTCGATGGCTCGGTAATCATCGTCAGGCCAGTCCGCCTGGGGCGAAACGGTCGGTGCGCCGTCGAGGAGTTTCGCTAGTTCGAAATCGGTAAGCACCGCCGCTTCGTCGGCATTACGAATGAAAACAAATCGAGGCGACAATTCCCGCCGCACGATTCCGGCCGCGTGCATGGTCTCCAAGGCACTGGCGATCTGCCGCATGATTTTCGGCAAGCCCCCTGGCGTTAACAGCATTGGGGCCAACAACGCCGAGAGCTTGCGCCCATCCACCCACTCGTCGATTACCCACCAAAATCCGCCATGCTCCCATTCGGTCGCACTGAGGTTACGCGCAATGTTGGGATGCGAACCGACTTTATCGCAGACTTGGCTGTGGCGCGTCAGGTGACTCCTGAGTCGTGCGCGATCATTCGTAGAAAGCTGTGAGAGGTCGTAGCACTTGCCCCGGCCGATGCGGCCCGCGACGTGCCGATGGCGAAGTTTCCAGACGTCGAAGTGCAAGCCGTTGGTGGTGCGCTGCTCCCCTTCCACGGGCTCCAGCACGTCCCATTCGCCGACTGTTGTGAAAAACTCCGAAGGATGGTCCCACGTGCTCGGTGGCTTCAATTCGCGCAGTAAGTCCGGATGCAGGACGGAAACGAGATTCTCCGCGCCCAGCAAGGTCGCCACGATCTTGGCGGAATTCAAGAACGCCGAATCGCCGTTGACGATGGCTTTGACCGTGCGTTTGTCGAGCGGGCAAGCTTCGGCATCGGGGCGAGAAAACAACTCCTCCAAGTTCCAGCCCAGTTTGAGACGTAAGTAGTCAAGTTTTTGTGGGTCGAGCCGCACGTAGCGCCGGTCCATCGCAATTCCTCGTCCCAGTTGTCCGCAGAATGCTCGCAGGAAGAACTGACGCCCGCTGGCACGGCAGATTGGAATGTGATTGTAACCCACGCGGGAATCGCCGGGGAATCGTCTCCTCCGCGACCGGGGCGCCCAACTTCCTTCGGACAGGAGTCATGCCATGAGCAAACCACCGACTATGAGTCTTGGATTTTGTGATGATGACGAAGCCCGGTTGGTTCCGGCGCGCGTCGTTGCTAAAATGATGGCGATCTCGGTGCGCTCGCTATGGCGCCTCCTCAGTGCTGGACGACTCGTGCCGCCCGTTCGTTTGGGCCGCTCCGTCCGCTGGCATGTCGCTGAGGTGCGGCGTTGGATTGACGCAGGTTGTCCCCCGCCGTCCGACGAAAGCTCCCTTTCTCCGCGGCAAAGAAGACTCTAGGGCCGAGCGACGCCCATCCTGGCATTCCAAGTCCCTTTCTGACGCGAGTTGACAATGGCATCCGTCTACAAAAAGTCACGTGACAAAGGTCGCAAAGGCGCGTGCTGGTACATCGACTATGTTGATCACCGCGGAAAACGGCGGACGCGACGCGGATTCTCCGATCGCGGGGCAACTGAACAATTGGCGGGACAGATTGCCGAAGATGTTCGACTGATTCGTGCCGGCTTAAAGGCCCCCCGAGTCGAATTGGAGCGACTCGACGTGTCGAGTTGCCTGGTGGCGTTTCGGGAGCATTTGGAGAATCGAGACAATACGGCGACCTACGTTGCCGGTGTATTGGACCGCGTTCACAAAGTGATGGCTGGTTGTGGCGTGAAGCTCGTCAACGAGATTACGGCGGCGGCTGTAGCAGCTTTCCTTGCCAAGCTCCGTCGAGAAGGCAACGTCGGCAAGAAAAAACAACATCGGCCGGTCGGCAAGACCACGAGCAATCACTATCTGCGATCGGTGAAGCACTTTTGCCGGTGGCTCGTTCGGACGCGGCGACTCCCGGACAACCCGATCATGGAACTCGAATTGCTCAATGCTCAGACAGATCCGCGCCACCAGCGGCGGGCATTGTCGATCGATGAGTTGGAACGGCTCTTGAATGCGGCGCTGAGTGGACCGGAGGTCGAAAACCTCTCAGGGCCAGATCGAGCGATGCTGTATCTTCTGGCCGCCTGGACGGGGTATCGCAAAGGCGAAATCGGCAGCTTAACGTCGGCTTCCTTTGACCTCACCAGCGATCCGGCAATCGTGACGGTCGCGGCCGGCTACAGCAAGCGTCGCCGCCGCGATCAACAAGTGCTCCACCCTT